>JAJDAS010000429.1 GCA_029261755.1 Nitrospinia bacterium | reverse complement strand
AGACTTGAGGTAGCATAAAAAAACAGCGAACAATCGCATAAACCTGAGCGGGAATGCAGGGCTTTTTCTTAGCTCATTCTTTAAATGGCATTCAAACTTATTTGGTAATTCAACATTGGTATCCCGCCAGGTTATGCGGGGCGTTAAACCGCGATCCATAAAACAAGAGGCATTCAAACACAAAACACAATTCGTAATATTAGAAGATGCTACAATTGGTATATGTGATATCTGAGGGAATCGATACTACTCAGCGGATATTCTTCATGCTGTACACGATATTGCAACGGGAACGACAGATCCTGAAAGAATAGAGAAGGTTCTTGTAAGTCATGTTTCCTAACGTCGAATAAAAAGAATACAGAATCTTCAAATTTTGAGGTGATGACTATATTGGAGAGATCATTTTTTTTATTTTTAACAGAGTGAGGAAATTCAACCAATGAGCAGCAGGGGCAACAAAAAATAGCGATAGAAATATTGAATTACATAAATTTGATCCTGAACCAAGTGGGAAATTTGTTTATAAAGTTTTAGAAGAGACGAATGCCAAAGGGGTGTTAATAGGTGGATTAGCTGTGTGGGCTTGGGTTGAAACCCCGGCAAGACAGGTTTATACCAAAGATATAGGCATTGCAACATTACAGAGGGATCAACCTAAAATTATGTCATATTTGACTGCTAAAGGGTTAAAAACTCAAGAATTATCCATTGGGTGATTTAACGTTACCGATGAACGAGAAAACGTAAAAGTGGACTTTATTCATCGAATTCCCTATAATGAGGAGATTTAAGCAAATTATTTGCGGAAGCGATTGAAAAATCTTTTGAAAGTCGTAATACTGTCACCATAGGCGGTATATCCTTGTTCCTCGTACCTGCCGAATACTTGACCTGTATGAAAATTGGTACAGCAGAACAGAAAGATGAAGAAGATGTAAAGCATTTACTTGAAATGGTCGACTCCATGGATGTAAACAAATTAAGAGATCTTGTAAGTTCCTATTTAGGCCCTATAGGTAAGGCAAAGTTAGAAAACATTTTGCGAGAGGTCGGACATCCCGAAGCACGACCAAGGGGAAGATATGTTAGTTAATGAGAAGTTTCTCCATGTGGATTAAGATACCGGTTATTTTTAGAAACATTGAAGTCTCAAAATTCAAGACCATGGCCCAAAAAAATATAACCACCTTCCTATTTACCGCGTTCTTTTGCCTGGGTTCCACCATCCTTCCCTTCCCAGGTTTCGCGGCAGATTATGACCAGACACCGGTTCCTCTCAAGGCCTACGATGTCCTTGCCTTGCGCTCCATCAAGAGCGCCCACTACAAAATAAATTCCCAGGTTACCAACGACGGGCTTATGAATCTCTTCGAGATTGAATCCTCGTTTTTGACGATCAAAGCCTATGGAAACGATATGGCATTGGAGAGAGGCCGAGAAATGGAGGCCATAGCCGCCATTCGGAAAATCAAAAAAACGGACGCCTACTTTGAAGGCTTAGGAAAAGCCGCCATGAGCCCGCTCCATGCGTCTAAAAAGCTACTCACCTCTCCTATTCAAACCCTCGGCGACCTGGCATCCGGGGTAAACCAAGTATTTAAAAACCTTTTTTCGAGCATAAAAAATTTGGGAAAAGATAAAAAAAGTGAAGAAGATGGAATGATCAAGGAATTGTTGGGTTTTAACAACGTGAAGCGACGCTTGGCCGCCGAGCTGAACGTTGACCCATACTCCACCAACGAACTGTTGCAAAAGGAGTTGAGCGATTTGGCCTGGACTTCATTTGCCGGAGGAGGAACTATTGATGTAGCCCTTGCCGCCGCCTCGGGAGGAACGGCCACCTTAGCCATCACCGCCTTGAGGTCGGGAGATCAGGTTGCCGAAATGGTGCGGGAAAAATCTCCCACTACACTTCAGGTGATCAACACGGAAAGACTTGAGAAGATGAAAGTGAAGGAAGACACCATCGAACCTTTTCTTTTCCACAAACATTGCTCACCCCGCCACCAGACCCTTTTAGTTGACTCCTTGTACCGTTTGGGTAAGGCCGTCAAAGGGCGAGATAAGTATTTCCAAGCGGCCTCGAAATCGGACAGCGAATCCGATTGCCGGTTTTACCAAAAGACCGCTGAACTTATCCTGGGCTATCATAAAAATCTGGCGCGTGTTAAGCGTATTCTCCACAATAAAGGCTTCATTTTTTTTCAAGACGCTAGGGGCAGGGTCATTCTCCCCGCCATGGCTGATTACGTTTCGTGGACCCAGGAGGTTGCCTCCATGGTGAAGGCTTTTCCCAGTACTAACAAGGAAAAGGTTTTTTGCATAACGGGTCGAGTTTCTGAGAGAACCGAGTTAGAACTTCAAGAGAGGAATATTGAGGTGAAGACAAGTGGTACGGGGCTATTTGCTAGGAAAAAATGAAGACAGAGGACAGAGGACAGATGGCGGATGACAGAGAACAGAATACAAGGGGTTAATGACGGGGAAGCCAAATGACTATCAATGACAGCGAAGCGAAATGACGGCTTAGCCAAGTGACAGCAAAGCGATTAGTAGACGTACATCCGGCCATAAGGCCTGGAACTGATGGGTAGGAGTTTTATATATTTGGAAAAATCGAAAATATCCAGGGAAAGGTCCATATCGGAGGAGAACTCCTTCAGAATGGGGGTCAGGACCTTTTCGTCTTTTTTATCCAGGGGAAATTTTTTTACCTCTTTTCCCAGCATCCTGTCTTCCACGGATCCACGGATGTAAATCACTCCGCCATGCATACCCGTGGCGCAATAATCGCCCACAATGGGATCGTCGTTTTCCGTTGTGGCGCCCAGCAAAACCACCACTCCGCCAGCCATATATTCGCCGAAAAAGTTACCCGCCTTGCCGCCGATGACCATAATGGGAACCTTGTCCAGAAAACCCTTCATATGGATGGCCACGCGGTAACCCACATCCTCTTTGATGAAGACCTTGCCGCCGCGCATTCCGTAGCCCACCACGTCGCCCGCCATGCCATGGACAATGATCTTCCCGCTGTTCATGGTGTTACCCACGCCGTCCTGGGCGTTGTTCTCCACCACGATGGTAGGGCCATCCATGAAGGCGGCCATGTCTTCGCCGGGAACACCTTCCACATGAATGGTGACGTCCTTATCCTCCAAGCCGCCGCCAATGTAGCGTTGCCCGATGATGTTCACCAGCTTGAAATCCTTCACACCGGCGCGGATCTCGCTTCGAATCTGCTCGTTCAGCTGCTTGTAATAGATATCTTTGCCGTCAATTACCTTCATTTTACTCTTTATCCAATAGTTCAATAGTGGGTTGTCCCGCGTGGGGCGCGTAAAGGCTGTCCAGGGTTGGGCAAACCTCCCGGATGGATGCCTCTTCAGAAGAAATATAAACCGTTTTGCCCTTATGTCCCACAACCAGAGGTCGCAGTTTCACCCGGTCATTCAAAGCAATGAGGCCGCCATTGAAGCCAAAGAGAAAGGCAAAGGGACCATTCAAAGCAGCGGCTCCATAGGTTGCGCGTAGGAGAGTAAATCTCCGCCTCTCTCTTTCAGGCATGCGGTCGATATCTTTCCAAAATGGGGGCGCCATCACCGTGCAAGCGTCTTCAAAGGAAAGTTTATGTTTTCTAACCAGGAAGTAGATGATGTAAGTAACCACCTCGGTATCCGTCATCATGGTGCAGGGAAAGCCGTGGGTGTCGATGAACCGGTAGTTGATACCGTAAGAGGAGATCTCTCCGTTGTGCACGATGGACCAATCCAGCATGGTAAAAGGATGCGCTCCTCCCCACCAGCCGGGGGTATTGGTGGGAAAACGATTATGGGCCGTCCAGATATAACCTTCGTAGCTCTGCAAATCGAAGAAGTCGGCAATATCCTCAGGAAAACCCACCCCTTTGAAAGCGCCCATGTTTTTGCCGCTGGAGATGACAAAGGCCCCATCAACTTCAACATTGATCTGCATAACAATCTTTACTAAATAGTCATCGGCGGAAACGTCTTCTTCCAGACTCTCGGGACGCACGTCCACGAAATATCTTTTGAAAAGAGGAGGGTCCTTGATTATCTTAGATTTCTTAACTGGAATAAGTTCGGCATGAGCCAGAATCAGGCTTTTCTCGATGAGTTCTTCCACCTCATCGATCACCGACTCCTTGTCGTACATGAGGTGGAGGGCATAGAGATCTTTGTATTTCGGATAAATCCCATACGCTGCGAATCCCCCGCCCAGGCCGTTTCCACGGTCATGCTGGTTAGCGATGGCCTTTTGGATGATGGAGCCCGAGACACGCTTCCGATCCTTGTTGATGAATCCGATAAGGCCGCAGGCAGCGGTATCCCGTTCGTTATAAGGAGACTTCACCCATGGTTGGGGAAACAGGCTGTTTTCTTTAGAGATTGGCATTTTTTTATTTCCTCTGGTTCCCAGGGTCTCCCTGGGAATCCATACCCGGAGGCTCTGCCTCCAGTCTTTACCACTGAACCGCTTTAGTTATAATTTTTTAAACTCTGGTATTGCTTTGAAAACGGTTTTTTCAAATGTACGAGGCGGAGCCTCGTGGTTTCACATTCCCAGGGAGGACCCTGGGAACGAGAGGAAAAAACCCTACCTTCTTCGACGTTCGATGTTCAGTGTTCAATGTTCGACGTTCAAGCTTTTCAAACGGGCTTCGTGAACATACTATCCCGCACTTTTTTAGGCAGATGGGCCACACTGAAATCCCTTGCCAACAGCTTTTCCTTGAACTTGCCCACCGGGACCCTTTTTTCCAGGAGATAACGAAAAAGCCCGGCGCGTTCGATATCCTTCACCAGTACCACCCCGGTGATCTTTCCATTCTTAATGATCACTTTCTTATAAACTTCGCCGGATGGCCCTTCTTTTAAGACCTCCGCGTTTTCCTCATCTCGGATGAAACCATAGGAAACCAACTGCAAGCCTCCGAACTGCAAGGCGTTCAGCGAAAGCCCGCCTCCATAACTCCTGCCTTTTCCCGCCATGTTGGAGCCCGCAATGGTTCCGTGGGCCGTGGCGATGGGGATGATGGGTAGCGGCATCCTTTTTCCCGACAGTATTTCCAAGCCCTGGGCGCAATCGCCTGCGGCGTAAATATTTTTCACGTTGGTTTGCATCTTGTCGTCAACCAAAATTCCCCGGTCGGTCTTAATTCCCGAGTCCTTCAGGAAGTCCACATTGGGCCTTACCCCCACAGCCACCACAACCATCTCACATGGGATTTTTTCACCGCTCTTTAGGGTAACGGAGTTGATCTTTTTCCCCTTGCCGTTGATCTTCGTAATGGTATTTCCAGTGAGAACCTCAACGCCTTCTTCATGGAGTTCTTTCAAGACAAGCTTGGCGGCATCATCATCTAGGGCCATGGGGAGGATGCTGTCCGCTAACTCCACAACGGACACCTTAACGCCCCGATGGGCCATACCCTCTGCGCATTGCAGACCTATCAATCCCGCCCCGAGCACTACAACCGATTTCACACCTTTCATCTTCTTCATCATGGAGTCCACGCTGGACTTCCGGGTAAAGGTAAAAACGTTGTCGAACTTGTCTAACCCGTCGATTCCCGGCGGAATGAAGGGCGTTCCACCCGTGGCGATGAGGAGTCGTTCGTACTCCATCTTCTTTTTGGATAAAGACAAAGTGCGGTTTTTCGTATCTATCTTGGTGACGCTGGAACCGAAAACGGTCTCCACGCCATGTTTTTCATAAAAATCGGAGGGACGCAAATAAAGGAGGTCTTTCCCGGCAACGCCGGAGAGATACTCATGCAGCATGGCCGGACTATAGGCTGGTTCCTTCTCCTCTGCGATGACCCGGATTGCTCCGGCAGGATCCACCTTTCTGATGGTCTCCACGGCAAAAACACCGGCAAATGAGTTTCCTATGATTGTGTATTTCACTTAACCTCTATCCTCATATACCAAGGCGCCCGTGGGGCAAATCATGACACAGGCGGGACAACTCCGCTCCGGGCACAGGTCGCAATGGTGATTGATACCGTTATTTTGCATCTTGGGAACATTTTTTACAGCCGGATTCCTGGTAATGGCCCCGTACTCGCACGCCATAAGACACATCCAGCAGCCCACGCATTTTTTTTCATCGATGCGCACCCTTCCCTCGTCATCGTAATAGAGGGAGCCGTTTTTACACGCCAGAACACAAGAGGCCTCCGAGCAATGCCTACAATTGGTGGAGATGCTGGAATAGCCGTTCACTCCCACCCGAATCCGGTTCAGCGTCTTTTGCTTTCCCTGCTCCAAAGCATCGGCGGGATCAACAATCCCCTCGCTATGGGCGTTATTGAATCCCAATCCTTCCACAAAGTACGCGCCGATGGGGTCTTTGGAATCCGAATGCTCCACCACACACGCCACTTCGCAGAGGCGGCAATTCATGCAATTTTCTTCTTTTGGATAAACTCTTTTCATTTTTTTTCAAAAAATAGTGACAAGTGACAAGTAAGGCCATTTTAGATTGATGATTAGTGGTAGGTTTTTTTAAATGAACATTCCTTCAATCATCAATCATCAATCGCTCCTAAACTCCCGCTTGCCAAATACCAAGCGTTTCCAGTTCCACCTTGGAGAGACCTACTCCCCTTAGTTTGAATCGATTTCCTCTCAGGCTCTCGATGGAGTTGAGTCCCATGAGACCCAGCATTTCTTTTATTTCGCGGCCCCATCCCGTCAGAAGGTTTGTGGCGCGTTCTTTTGCTACCTCGAAGGGAAGCCTGGCGCGGAGATCAGCACGATTGGTGGTGATTCCCCATGCGCACTTGCCACGATGGCATTGCTGGCAGAGGGTGCATCCCACCGACAACATAGCGGCGGTTCCAATGTAAACGGCGTCTGCGCCAAGAGCAATGGCCTTTACCACGTCGGTGCTGCTTCGGATTCCTCCGGTGGAGATGATGGAGGCCAAATGGCGGATCCCTTCCCGCCTAAGTCGTTCATCCACCTGAGCCAGGGCCACCTCCACTGGGATGCCCACGTGGTCGCGTATCTGTTTCGGTGCGGCACCGGTGCCTCCTCGGAATCCGTCCAGAACCACAATATCGGCGCCAGCCCGGACAATCCCGCTGGCAATGGCAGCCACATTATGGACGGCGGCTATCTTCACGGAAACCGGCCTCGTGTACTCGGTAGCCTCCTTGATGGCGTAAATAAGTAAGCGAAGGTCTTCAATGGAATAAATATCGTGTTGCGGAGCCGGAGAGATGGCGTCGCTTCCCTCGGGAATCATTCTCGTTTTGGATATCTCGGCGGTGACCTTTTCGCCGGGAAGATGTCCTCCGATGCCCGGCTTAGCCCCCTGTCCTATCTTGATCTCGCAAGCGCCGGAATTCATCAGGTACCGCTTGCTCACTCCGAATCGGCCGGAAGCCACCTGGACGATGGCGTTATCTTTATAAGGCATGAGGTCTTCGTGAAGTCCGCCCTCGCCGGTATTAAAAAAGGTCCCCATTTCCTGGGCCGCAGCAGCCAGACCCTTTTGGAAGTTCAAACTGATGGCTCCAAAAGACATGGGAGCAAAAATCACCGGCAATTCTGTTTTGATATTCGGGTGTTCCTGAAAGCCTTCCTTGTCCATATCCTCCAGGTTTTCCATCTTCCGCCCGATATAGGTCCTCAATTCCATGGGCTCACGGAGGGGATCGATGGAAGGATTGGTCACCTGAGAGGCATCCAGCACCATTTTGTCGAAATAAGAGGTATAGCGATTGTCGTTCCCCAGGCCCACGAGAACCACGGCCCCGGTATCGGCCTGCTTATAAACGGAACTGTAGTCCCTGTTCCCCCAGTGGTGGTTCTTGCGGAATCCGCATCCCCACTTCTTGATTTCAATAGCCTGGGTTGGACACAATACCTCGCACCTCTTGCAGTTCACGCAATTGGCATGGACATCATAAACCTGGTTCCGTTTGGGATCATAGAAGGTGGTTTCATAGGGACATTGCCGCACACAACACAAACACCGGATGCAGGCCTTGTCGTCCCTATCCACTTTATATTCGGGATGGCTGTGGAAAAGGTCGCCCTTTTTAGGCGTCCGCATCTTCAACGATTCTCGATCCTTAGGTTCCTGGTAGTAGTCTGTGGACAAAATTCACCTCAAAAAATTTCGTATAATGGGTTTGCTCTGGGCAAAACTGGAAATCTTAGGTACACCTGGAATTTACAACAAGGCATGAACCCGCATATAGAGCAATTTTGGTGCCAAAACTAAATGAACATAAAAATCGGCACTTAAAGCGACACTCTCATCAAACAGTGTGGCAATTCTACACTGATTTACATCGTAAATCTACTCTACTAAACTTGCGGCCATTTTTTCTCCCGGTCTATCAGGTTTCTCCATTTATAAATCGTGTCTCAGTATGTTAATATAAGTCCCGGAAAAATAGAGAACGACTCTCTTGCAATTTAAAAATTAGGAATTTAACGCAGAGGCGCAGAGAACGCAGAGAAAAACTTCTTTTATTATTCTTTGTTTTTTATATTTTTATTTTTCCTCTGCGTTCTCTGAGCCTCTGCGTTAAGATTAAACTCCCAAAATCTAACCAGGTAAGGAGAAACAACACATGCTATCAGCAAAAAAAGGAGACGAAATAACACCCCAGGACGGAAAACTCGGAGTCCTTTTAGTAGGCCTTGGCGCTGTGAGCACCACAGTCATTGCGGGAGTGGAAGCAGTAAAAAAAGGGATCGCGGAGCCCATCGGCTCCCTTACTCAGATGTCCCATATCCGGCTGGGCAGGAGGAACGAAAATCGGAACCCCCTCATCAAAGAGTTTGCCCCCCTGGCCTCTCTGGAAGACATGGTCTTCGGGGCATGGGATATCTTTGAAGACGATTCCTATGAAGCCGCTGTTCATGCAGGGGTTCTGGATAAAAGCCTGCTGGACCAAGTAAAAGAACCTCTTCAGAAAATTAAACCCATGAAGGGGGTATTCGATAAGAATTTTGTGCGTAAACTGGAAGGTTCCCATATTAAAGAAGGACCCAACCATTTTGAGAAAGCCGAAGCTCTTCGCAAAGATATCCGGGAAGTTCAGGAAAAGAACGGGGTATCCAGGTCCGTCATGGTCTGGTGCGGAAGCACCGAGGTATACATAAAGGAAGACAGCGACATTTACAAAACCCTGGACGCCTTCGAACAGGGCATGAGGGACAACCATCCCGCCATCGCCCCTTCCATGGTCTACGCCTATGCCGCCCTCAAGGAGGGCATTCCCTACGCCAACGGCGCGCCCAACCTCTCCGTGGACGTCCCTGCCCTGGTGAAGTTGTCCATCGACAATCAGGCGCCCATCTGCGGCAAGGATTTCAAGACAGGCCAAACCCTCATAAAAACCATCATCGCCCCCGGGTTGAAGGCGAGAATGCTGGGCATCGAAGGCTGGTTCAGCACCAACATCCTGGGAAACAGGGACGGAGAAGTTTTAGACGATCCCGAAAGTTTCAAGACCAAGGAGGTTTCCAAACTCTCCGTGCTGGACTTGATCCTACAGCCCGACTATTACCCTACCCTTTATAAGGATCTGTATCATAAGGTGAGAATCAACTACTATCCGCCA
>JAJDAS010000428.1 GCA_029261755.1 Nitrospinia bacterium | reverse complement strand
TGAGGCAAGGAAGCCTGCAAGGAAAATTTAGGGGGGAAATATGATGATTTCCCATTTCGTAAAAGTCGGTGTTAAATATGTTCGTTAACGTCTCGACCAACAGTGCTTGTTTTTTTATTGTATTATTTGCCTGTCCCCTTTTTTTAGGAAAAAATTGAACCGGCGGTGGATGTTAGTAATGTTATCGATGAGGGTTGTAGATTTTACAAAATCACGATTAGCTGCGTCCGGGAAGGGGCGCTTAACTTCAGAAGCCAGGGCCGTAGCTGCGTGGATTGTGAGAGAACTGCCGGAGATAAAGTTAATAGATTTAAGCCGGCGCATCAACCGGGATGTGATACCCCTTAGTTCTTCCATTGAATTGAAAGAATTTTAATTCGTACCGAAAAAGATATTCAGCTCAAAACCCGATTAGAAAGATTTTAAAAAATACAGAATTGCATAATTACAAGCCCCATTTTCTTTTTTGGTTGGCACAGATTTGGATTCGGAAATATGTTAAACTATGCAATATTTTTTAAAATGAGGCTAAGTATTAAGGAAAGGAGGTGATGGAGAGATGGGAAATCACTTACGAAAGTTCACGATGCTATTAGTATTCTTCATGTGGAATAACAACATCGGAATAACGGAGGCCAGTCCGCCAGCGCCGCCCACGCACACGGTACAATTTGCAGCAGTGCCGGACGGAGTATACACATGTAGTGGTGTAAGGTTCCTGAACCCACAGTTCAAGGTAGAAATGTATAACCATATATCTGATCCTGATGTCCCATTTGGTACATCGACGCTTGAGTGTACAGCCACCACAACCACTAGTAATCAATCAATCCAGTGCCCAGGCAAAGTTTTACACGAGGCCAAAGGGCCAAACCAACATTTCTGGCACAACTTTTGGATCGGAGTCGCGTCATATACGCCTGAGAGGAGAGGTGGAACTGGGCCCTGGTTACGACCGCATGTGGGTAACTGGGGCAGCGGGGTAATGAAAGGCACGCCCACAAGGGTAAGTTTCGATAGCAACTGCAAAATTCAGGTGGATACGCAGTAGTGGCGTGGAAGGAGATTACTCGAATACCGTCGCGGCAACACAAGATGGCAGATAGAAGATTTTCTGCCAACAGGATGGGAGTGCTCTTGTCAACTCCTCTTATAACGGTTGGCCCTCTGTCCAGCTATGCTTGGATTTACTAATATATATAGGGTAGCTAGCCCAACTCCCCAAGTTGACTTACTGTACCCTTACCCTTATGCTGCTGCCCTCGGTCCCGTCTTTTTTAAATCTAAAGGGCACTTCCAAAAACTCTATATTTGAATAATTTCTACTACTAATTCCCCCTTAATAAAAGGGGGGAGGATGTGAAGAGAGTTTTTGGAAGTGCCCTAAAGCCGCAATCAAGAACCCAGTATCCCGCTCCGGGAGGAATGTATCGCCAAGTTAGGCCTTTACTTCTATTAAAAAAACAAGGGGACGGGCAAATAATGCTTGTTAATCGCTTACCGTAATGGGTTAATCAAAAGCCTAATGACGCTAAATAGATACGTTATTTTTTTTCAATGAACAACAATGGGCTGTTGGATGGTTTTTAAAAATTTCAACAGCATTTTAATAGGAGTATGAATATGAGAAAACGATACATCGCTACAGCACTAATCATAACGGCACTCTGGCTGTCTGCGTTACCAGCTTGGTCATCGGGTCTTAGACCTATTCATACGCATAAATTAAAAGTAGAAGTAGAAGATCCTAAAATACCAAACTCGGTATGTGTAATTGGTGCGAAATTAGAAATAAACCTAAAAGCATCCGGCCCATTGGATGTAGAGGTAGTCGATGAGTGTACAGGTACAGCAGTATATCCGGATAAAAAAATCGTCGATGCAACTTGTGCCCCTGTACGTCATTGGAATTCACAGTTGCCACATAAATTATATTATAGAATACAATATAGAAAGTTAAACGATGATAAGACTCGTGTGTATTGGTATTATCCGGACGGCTCACAATGGCAGTACTGGACAGGAGCCAAGGTAGATGGAGATATCAAGAGGATAGCAATTGATAGCAATTGCAATTTAGTTGTGAACAAGTAAATCGGTAACGGCAAAAGCTTTGGAGGAAGGTCAGGAGGAGAGTTAGGCTTGCATTTATGAAATTTAAAAATAAGGGGTCAATAAGGGGTCAAATCCACTCTTGACTGCATAGTTTTTTTATTTTTGCATAGTGTCTGGACAATCTTTTGTTTTTCGTCAACTTTTCTCTAAATCGACAACAAAGTGATCCAACAGTTCTGTATGAGGATATTTTATATCTTTTGGCAATTGCTGAAAAAGAAAGCCCGGATAGCTCTCTTGCCAAAGAGACGGCTATATGGCGCTGAATATTTTCCTCACCTCTTCTGCTGAAAAAAAGCTTGTCCTCAGAGATTTTGAAATATTTACAAACCTCATCATTTATCTTTTCTATTCTGCCTTCTCCCTGAATACCTTTTTTCTCCTTAATTTCTATATTCAACTGGGAGTCTGAATAAATAAACCGTTCTTTTATTTTCTTAATGAAACTTGCCTCTCCCAATATGCTTTTTTGGTTCTTTTTTGAATAAAAATTCGTTACTTCATCGTCTAAATCCTGCTCTACAAATTCTTTCCACATTACTGCCGCCTGACTTCTTTTTCTTGAAAAGCTCATTAGCACGGGATCGATATTCAGCCAGGCTTCCCCACTTTTACCCTTCAGATAATCTTTGTGGCTACTCCATTTGTAGTCCTCTATTTTTTTCACCATTCCGGCCTTTAGCGGATTCCTGTGGATGTATCGAACAACTCCCGTTAAATAATGCTCTTCCTG
>JAJDAS010000427.1 GCA_029261755.1 Nitrospinia bacterium | reverse complement strand
TTCAACGTCTCTTTTATCTGAAAATGTTTTCCACCGATGACAGCAATGAAAAAATCGCTGAAGTAAGCGGAGTCTCCACTAAAACCATTAGCAGAATGAGGAGTAAGCTCAGGAGAAGACTAAGATGAAAGAAACCTGAATTCTTCTAAAAAAAATGCCCGTGGCTGAATAGCCACGGGCATTTTCCCCAAAAACACATTGCTGAGTTCAAATAGTTTTTTTTGGTGGAGGCGGGGGGAATCGAACCCCCGTCCGAAAATAGTCCACAGAAGGCTTCTACATGTGTATCCCGCGATTTAAGATTCGCTGTTCAAATCTCCCACGGGCGGGATATTAGAACAACTAGCTCTTAAAAGTCTCACCCATTGGACTAAGAGCAAATCCTTTGGGCCAGCCTGCAAACATGACACTCGCTTAACCAAGCAGGCAGAAAGTTAAGAGAGCGTAGCAGCGTTTTTTACGCTGCTAAAGCGTACTCATAATCATTGGCGATTATGTTGTGCCGTTTTTTACCAGGCCAACGGCGTCCTGGACATGCAACCTTCGCTTCTCTATTCCCGTCGAAACCTTTTCACCCCCAAAGATTTCTTACACATAATATTATGAAACCATCTTGAAGCATTGTCAATTGCAACTGTAATTTGCCTTATAATTTGGTTACTTACGCTTAATCCCCTTTTGACATCCTTACAGCCATATGCTACCATTTTTCATTGGTTTGGCTCTGTAAGCCACGGTTTGGCGCAACTATTGCTCCCGTAGCTCAGTAGGATAGAGCGATGGATTCCTAATCCATAGGTCGCAGGTTCGAATCCTGCCGGGGGCGCCATTTTTTCCTACCACTTACCTGAAAACTATTCATCCATCCTTGCTTCCCTACCCCTGGGAACAATAAAAAACCATGGGAATTGACAAAAAAAGGTTAGTCGAGAATAAATTTTTTGAAAGCTTTACCTACGACGAGATAGACGAAATTATCTTGATGAGTAAAACCAAAAGCCTTCAGACGGGAGAAGAAATCATCTTCCAGGGGGACTACGATCAGGATGAATATTTCTTTTATTTTGTGATCATCGAAGGGAGCGTCAACGTCATTGTATACAATACTCTGATTAACTCCCTTGGAACGGGAGAATGTTTTGGAGAGGTGGCCTACCTCACGAGTGGAGAACGTTCCGCTAAGATCGTAGCCAGGGAAGACAATACGGAGGTGCTTCAAATCGACGGGAAGGCGGTGGATGAACAAGGCACCCAGGAGTTGCGATACAAATTGATGCAAAGAATTGCCAAGGCCCTTGCAGAAAGACTTTCAAAATCCAATGAAATTGCCACATTACAGATTGACCCGGCAGATCAGCTTCCGCCGCCACCTCCACCACTTCAACCACCACCGCCCCCACTAGAACCCGTCAAAACCGAAGCATCGCCACTCGCTTCTATTTTGACTCCCCAAGAGCAGGAAAAAATTTATAGAGATAATTCCGCCAAGGTAAAATTGATGGAGGCCAGCGATTTTTTTAAGGATTTTTCCAGGCTCGAAATTCTCGAAATCCTCAGCTTCAGAAATGCATTCATCAAATACCCAGGCAACAAAAAAATAGTTACGCAGGGTGATAAAGACCGTAGCTTTTTTGTCATCATAAAGGGATATGCAAATGTAGTTAAAGGGACAATGTTGTTAAAAAAACTGGAAAGAGGCGATTCCTTTGGCGAGATGTCGATTCTCGACGGCTCCCCAAGAGTCGCGGATGTTATTGCCGGTGATGATTGTTGTACCATTCGAGTAGATGCCATTGTCCTGGAAAAGGCCAGCCTTCCCTTACAATTGAAATTCCATAAAAAGTTTTCAAGAATCCTGTCACACCGCCTGGAAATGGCTATCAAATAATCGTAATGGAGAAATCTTAATGTTAAAAACCCTTGAATATACTGACGGCATTGTCCGAATGATTGACCAGACGAAACTCCCTGTGGAGACCGTCTATGTGGATTGCAAAACCAGCGGCGAGGTGGCCGACGCCATCAAGACCATGGTGGTTCGTGGCGCCCCGGCCATAGGTGTTGCCGCTGCAATGGGGGTTTCCCTTGGCGCCCAGTCCATTAACACCGATGACCCCAAACAATTTGCCGAGGAATTGGAGCAACATTGTAGTGTTCTCGCTGCATCCCGCCCCACTGCGGTGAATCTCTTCTGGGCCATCGAACGGATGAAAAAAGTTGCGGAGTCTTGCATGAACGGAAGTATTGAAAAGGCAAAGGAAACCCTGAAAGAAGAATCCATTCGAATATGGAAGGAAGATATCGAAATCAATAAAGCCATGGGAAAACACGGCCAAGAACTTGTGCCAGACAATTCCACCATATTGACTCATTGCAATGCCGGCGCCCTCGCAACAGCGGGATACGGCACGGCATTAGGCGTCATCAGAGCAGCCGTGGAGGCTGGGAAAAAGGTTAGGGTATTTGCCGATGAAACAAGGCCCTTCCTTCAGGGAGCCAGGCTCACGGCCTGGGAACTTAAGGAAGATGACATACCCGTCAGATTGATCACGGACAATATGGCGGGATATTTCATGCGTACGGGTGAGGTTGACCTCATTGTAGTAGGAGCGGACAGGATTGCAGGCAACGGGGACGTGGCGAATAAAATCGGGACCTATTCCGTGGCGGTTCTGGCAAAAGAGCATGGGATCCCATTCTACGTTGCCGCACCCACTTCCACACTGGACTTGAGCCTGGACAACGGAGACCAAATTCCCATTGAAGAGAGAAGCGCAGAGGAAGTAACCCATATAGGCGGAAAACGTTTTGCGCCGGAAGGGATAGAAGTTGCCCATCCCGCTTTTGATATCACTCCAAACGCTTTGGTCCACGCCATCATAACGGAAAAGGGCGTGGTGCGCCCCCCATTTAAAGAAAATCTGCGAAAAGCAAAAGCCCAATAATTCATTTCCCCACTATAAAAAAGGGTTCCATGGAACAGAAAAAAGGTTGTCCCCTATGCAAAAACGCCGAGGGGCACGTCGTTCATCAAAAAAAGCAGGAAGGGTTGGCATGGGTACAGTGCGAGGAATGCTCCCTGGTTTACAAAACCGCCGGCAAAGATTCGCTGAGCACGGATGCAGGCTATTATCAGACAGGGCAGATGCGGGAGACCATGCCATATAGATATGGCGACTCCACCAGTGTAACGCCGGAAATCGCCTTTGAAGAAAAGAATGAGATTCAGTGGGAGCGGTTTTTAAAGGTAAAGAAATATATCAATAGAGATTCCTCAGTAATGGAAATCGGTTGCGGGTCGGGTGGATTTCTCCACACGGTCAACCCTTATGTTCAGGATTGCATAGGTGTGGAACTGGATAAGGAGTTGGTGGAGTTTTCGAGATCCAGGCTGAACCTGGATGTGCGCGACACTTTATTAAGCGATATTGATTTTTCCGGGAAAAAGTTTGACCTCATTTGCATGTTTCATGTATTGGAACATTTTGACGACCCGAAAAGTTTTTTGCGTCAGGTCAAGAAACATTTAAAACCCGGCGGCAGGCTGGTGATAGAAGTGCCAAACTTTAACGACACGCTCCTTCAGGTTTTTGGCCTAAAAAAATACCAGGAAATTTATTTCACCATCCACCACGAACTCTACTTCAGCCGGAAGAGCCTTGCGAAGCTTTTGGAAGATTGTGGATTTCAGTGCAGCTTCTCCCCTTTCAACGAATATGGTATTGCCAACCATTTGAATTGGGTTCAAAATGACCGCCCCGTTCCTGGCGCTTCCCGGCAATCAGGGCGCTGTTTTCAGGTTTCCTCGTACAACAAAAACGAGAAAAATTCGGAATTTGTTGGTGAGTTTAACCAGTGGGTTCGCCAAGTCAACGATGATTACAAAGAGCTTTTAGCCTCCCACGGTTTTTTCGACACCCTCTTTTGCATAGCTCAACAGAGTTAGCAATGAGGGTGCGCGAAAAAAAACTGTAGCCGTTCACGGGGCATGTCAACCGATTACAAGGGAGCCGCCATCCTATTCATAGAGGGAGTAATGG
>JAJDAS010000426.1 GCA_029261755.1 Nitrospinia bacterium | reverse complement strand
GCGGGAGTAAAGGCCATGGACCTTTTGGGCGATGCCCATACCAAGGCATTGGGGATTCCCACACCGGTTCAGGTTTCTCAAAACAAGGCGGAAGGGAAGGCTATTCTGGTGAGCGGACACAATCTTCAGATGCTCAAAATGCTCCTGGAAGTTACCAAAGGGACCGATGTTAATGTCTATACGCATTCGGAAATGCTTCCGGCGCATGGGTATCCTGAGCTTCGCAAGTATCCAAATTTAAAGGGAAATATCGGCAAATCCTGGTTCGACCAAACTACTCTGTTCGAGAAATGGCCGGGAGCCATCCTGGTGAACACCAACTGCATTGTACCGCCCAAAAAGAACGCTACTTATACGGACAGGCTCTTCACTTACAAAATAGTTGGCGTGGAAGAGGGCATAAAGATTGTGAATGATGACTTTAGCGCTGTGGTTCAGAAGGCCATGGGTCTTCCTGAAGTTACCGGTTTTGATAGCGATGCCACTCTAAGTACGGGACACCATTATAAATCGGTTCTCTCCCTGGCCCCTCAAATCCTGGAAGCCGTAAAGGGTGGAAAGATCAAACATTTCTATGTCATTGCCGGATGCGACGCTCCCGGAAAAGGGGGAGAGTATTATCGAGAACTGGCCCAGGGCCTCTCGAAAGATTGCGTGATTATCACCTCCAGTTGTGGCAAGTTCCGGTTCAATGATATCGATTTTGGGACCATTCCCGGAACGGAGATTCCTCGGTACCTGGATCTGGGGCAGTGCAACGACAGCAACGGCGCGGTTCACATCGCCACGGCCTTGGGAGAAGCTCTGGGAACGCCATTGAATGATCTGCCGGTTTCCATCGTATTGAGCTGGATGGAGCAGAAGGCGGTTCTGGTTCTTTTGTCCCTATTCAGCCTGGGAATCAAAAATGTTTGGATCGGTCCCAAACCTCCTCAGTTTGTGGACGATGGGATTTTCTCCTTTTTATCTGAACACTTCAACTTGCAACTGGCTTCCAGCATCGAAGAAGATTTTGGATTACAGAAAGCCCAGAAAGCTGCTTAAAGCAGGTATTCTCTTTTCCATTGGCTCCCTCCTTTCCCCGGGGAGGGAGCCGACCTCCCTTAAATTTTCGCCATCCTCCCACATTTCCCCCTCTTTCTTCAATTGTGTTATCATACGGCTAAACCTAAAACCTAGCCCATAGAACACACGGAATGACACAGAAAGAAATATATAAAGGGTGCTTCCAAAAACTCTCTTTTTCAAAGAAAATTTCCGCTAATTCCCCCTTAGTAAAGGGGGGTAGGGGGATGTAAAGAGAGTTTTTGGAAGTGCCCTAAAGATCTTTCCGTGTATTTCCGTGTGTTCCGTGGGATAGGTTTTTAGAATTTTGAATTGTTCTCGTTTAACCTTAATTTCGGAGATTATTGAAGATTATGTCAAACTTAAAGGAACGCATTGCAAAAGAACTCATCGAGGCTTTGAAAAAGAAGGAGACTGTGCGGCTGGATACCCTTCGCCTGTTGAAAGCGGAGATCATGAAGTTTGAAGTCTCGGGTAAGACCAAAATAGAGGCGGAAGATTCTGATGTACTCACCATGGTTTCTCGACTGATCAAACAACGCCGAGAAGCCGCAGAGTTATTTCGTAAGGGAGACAGGGAAGAAATGGCGCAAAAAGAAGAAGGAGAGTTGAAAATTCTGGAAGACTATCTGCCGCCCCAGCTTTCCAACGAGGATTTAGGAAAAATTGTTCGGGAAACCATGGAGCAGGTGGGAGCCAGGGATAAATCCGCCATGGGCAAAATCATGGGCTCGGTAATGGCCAAGGTCAAAGGCCAAGCCGACGGCAATGCCGTGAAAAATATTGTGGTGAGGTTGCTTTCTTAAAAAGGCTTCCGAAATTCTTTTTGCTTTGGCGATAGCGGGTTACTTTTATCTAAATGGAGCGATTTTTTTCTTTAATGTAGAGTTTTTTTAAAAAACTTCCCCTGTATCCCCCCTTAGCAAGGAGGGGAAGAGCGAAGCGGAGGGGAGGGGTATAAAAAGTGGTTCATCACCTAATTCTACTCTCTCTTATAGATTTAGAACTTTTCTTCCTATTGCAATTCCCTCTTTAAATCCATCGCCAGAATGAAATGATTCCAATGCTTGATCAAGTGCATTTACGAAGTATTTTATATCAGCATCTATAGAAATAAGAGGAGGACATGCCTTAATGACCATGTAGTTGTTCCCGCAAACCTGAGTTAAAATTTTCCCCTCACGAAAGAGTTTCCTAACCATCATCTGTCCAAAAAGTCCTTCATGTAATAACTTAAATGATTTAAAGAGCGCCTTTAATTTTAAAGAGTGGGGTTCCTGAAAAACAATTCCATTCATGAGCCCAATGCCTCTAACTTCTTTTAGCATTTCATATTTCGGAACTAAGGCATTAACTCCTTCTCTAAGCGACTCTCCTAATTCGAGGCACCTTTCGGAGATATTCTCTTTCTCACAATACTCTAAAGTGGAAAGTGCTGCTCTCATAGACAGTGAATTTTCTCCAAACGTTGAGGCACTAACAAATGCTTGATCAATTGATTTAAAAACCGATCGGTTGATCTCCTCTTTCATTAATACCGCTCCAACCGGCATCATGCCACCACCTAATGCCTTGGCCAGAATAATCATATCTGGCTCAATATCAAAATAATGAGTGGCCAGGAATTTTCCCGTTCTGAAAATTCCACTCTGTACTTCATCTGCGATAAAGAGTGTTCCATATTTCTTACAGAGAGATTGCACCTCTTTTAACTTTTCCTCCTTCGCAATATTCAATCCGGCTTCACTTTGAATAAGCTCAGTAATAAATGCTGCATACTTTTTAGTTTTGAGTTCTTTTTCAATTTTTTCTACATCTAAAAAAGGAACTCCCATCGTGTCTTCCAAAAAAGGGCCAAACCTCTTGGTCCAAGAGGTATTCTTCATTAAAGACATAGCTCCGTAAGAGATTCCATGAAAGGCTCCTTCACTATACAGTATCCCCGCTCTTTTAGTGTGAAGCCTTGTAAACTTAATAGCTATTTCAACCCCTTCACTTCCTGTGTTTGTAAAACAGACATTGGAGATATTTCTCCCTGCGAGAGTGACAATTTTTTCGGCCAATTCTCCTGCATACCGTGGGATTAAATTTTGCAATATAACTGGTCCCTGAGATTTAATTTCATCAATCAGAGCATCCGCAATATATTTATTGTTGTGCCCAAGATTTTGTACACAATATCCTGAGAGGAAGTCTTTATAGGTATTACCGTCCTCTGTAACTAGTTCCATTCCCTTGCAACTAGAATAATTGACATCCATTCCCATAATGTCCATTAAGCGGGCCCACTGACTGTTCACACGCCCTGAATAGAGTTTTGAGTTTTCCATTATATTTCCTCCAGAAAATTTAATGCGGTTAATATATATGAGTATGAGCTAAAATCAGCCTAGTTACAGGTATTTGCAGTATTTGTGCAAAAATAACACACAGCAACTATCGCAAGTAACTGATATCACTATTTTTAATCACAAAACTGGAACCTTTTAAACTTAATTTTTGATTGAATAGTCATAATTCTGTGTTTATTCGGCAGATTTGACCATGACTGTGGTTAGAGGAGCGGTCCTATCCCGACACCTTTTCGATTAGCACTAGGCACTTACAAAAACTCACTTCTTTAAAGAAACCCACCACTAATTTCCCCTTTGTTAAGGGGGTAGGGGGATGTAAAGAGAGTTTTTGGAAGTGCCCACTACTTATAAGATCTTGGCGGTCTGCTACCGCTTGGCGGCGGGCCTTTAGGAGCTTCGTTCTCAGTCAGATATCCATCATTGTTTTTATCATGATAAACAAAACGGTCTTTTGGACCGTCAAACTCTATCCTGGATACTTTACCATCTCCATCTCTATCTAATCGCTTTACAAAGCCCCTCCTGCCGGGTAGGGGGCTCAACTTACCTTTTGAACCTCGCTGGACACCTTCCGGATTGACGGCCCGATTTATTTTTACACTGTCAGGGTATTTGCTTTTGATTCCTGAAGATGTGTCTTTTGTTAACTTGACCGAATCGCCCCTTACACACCGAACGTAATTCTTCACTCGAAGCATATCCCCTTGGGGTCCTCTGGACATTGGACTTCCGGTTTTGGGATCACTCCGCTGTGCGCCTGAGCCGTGAACATCCATAATTTTGCCATGCATTTTCCCCAGTGCTCTGCCGAATGCAATATAGACAGCATTTGCCCCCGGAACTGGACCGTCCAAGTGTGTGGTTGAGCTCCAAAAATATGGATAATCCTCTTCACCTGCCTCGTTTACAATAGAAGTCGTTTGAAATATTGGATTGCTGGCAGGCGAACCTGTGGTGCCTGGAGAACGGGTATAATCTACGATGCTTTGCAATTCTTTTGCGTTGGGCAACCGCCAGTCTTCATGCCCGCCCAAGTTTAAGCTTTCTGCATATTTCAGCGCGTCTTCCCAGTTCATGCCCTTATTACTATCGGATTGTTGCCACATTAACCCTGTTGCGGAATCCGAAATCATACCATTTCCATTGCCAACAAAGCTGTTTTTCCCGTAAGCATCATTCCCTCGTACAAATCGAAAATACATTTTATTTGGTTCGTGGGTGCGGGGATTATATTTTGGATATCCTTTTATGCGTCCGTCAACAAAATTGACGCCAAAAACTGTTTCGTCATTTCTCATTGTTCTTCCAACGTATTCAGTGGCACTCCAGGTTTGAGCATCGATTTCTCGTTCCCCCATACCCGAATTTCCTAGTGGTTGGTTAAAATATTTTGTGTCAATGAAGGGATCAACAGCTCTTTGTCCTTTTACACTCCCTGTAAATTGGATGAGGGAATATAATTCTTTGATAGATGGTATGCGCCAGTCGTCGTAACCGCCCAGCTCAATGTTTTTAGCCTTCTGAAAAGCCTCTTGATATGACAGTTTTTCGCCCATCACTTTCTGCCACATTAGGGCGGTTACATTATCCGTGATCGTCCCATCTCCGTTATCAGTGTAGGAAGGTCTGTTGATCTGGTAGTGCGCATCCTGGCCAAAATATTTTTCATCGGGCGCGGGCATCGGAATCACTGAGGTATTGTCATAGAATATCGCAACTCCGGTATCAACCACTCTGTAAGTTAACGAGCTTTCCTGTTGTTTTCCTTCAGCATACGCATAGAGTGAAACCAGTAGCGCAGGAATCAATACGACTTGTGCTATTTTCATTACTATCAAACTCCTTTGTTCCGTTAACGTATTGGGTTAGTAGCTCCATTTTTGGGCATCAGCTATATTAAATGGTTGTGTGTTGGGCAACGCCCGGCTACTTACCGATGATGGCCGATATTTTGACATAGGTATTGGGCAAAGTCCACACCCAGCCGGATGGAGGCGAAGGCAGGGCTGTTGCAGTAATGGTGCAGTTGAAGAAAACCGGAAAATACTAAGGGAGATTCGTAGAGTCTTGAAGGGGAGAATTTGAAAAATATTGAGACAGATTTGGGTGGGGAATATTTTGGAGTGCAGG
>JAJDAS010000425.1 GCA_029261755.1 Nitrospinia bacterium | reverse complement strand
CTCGACGACCTCACCGAGCTTGCAAAAACCTACGGCGCCAAGGGTATGGCCTGGATCAAGATCGATTCTTCCGGCCTTCAGTCTCCCATCATCAAATTTTTCGATAAAGGGCTCATGGATGAAATTGTCCAAAGGCTGGAGGGAAAAGAGGGGGATACCCTTCTATTTATCGCAGATAAACCGAAAATCGTGGCGGATTCCTTAAACTTTATTCGAAATAGGTTGGCGGAAAGGCTTGGCTACCTGAATGATTCCAAATACTCCTTCTTGTGGGTTACCGACTTCCCCCTGTTTGAATACGATGAGGAAGACGGCAGGTATTACGCCATGCACCATCCTTTTACCTCTCCCTTGCCGGAAGACGCTTCCCTTTTTGATACCGATCCGGGAAAGATGAGGGCCAATGCCTACGACCTCGTTTTGAACGGACAGGAGATCGGCGGCGGAAGCATCAGGATATTCCAAAAGGAGTTACAGGAAAAGATGTTCAGAGCATTGAACATAGACGATGAGGAAGCACAGTCGAAATTCGGTTTTCTATTAGAGGCGTTAGAATTCGGCGCTCCTCCCCACGGTGGCATCGCCTTGGGGCTGGATAGGCTGGTAACCATCCTAACCGGCGCAAAGGCCATCCGCGACGTCATAGCCTTTCCCAAGACCCAAAAGGCTACTTGCCTCATGACCGATGCCCCTTCGGATGTAAGCCGAGAGCAGTTGAAGGAATTGAGGATGGAGATTAAGAAGTTTAAGGACTGATAAAGAGCAAAAACTTTCTTAACCACAGATTTCGCAGATGACACAGATTTACTTCATAAAAATTGCTTAGGAATATAGGAAACTAGGAAGAAACCGGAAAAAAACAAGAAAGAACCTTCCTGCATTTCCTGCCTTCCTAAGAGAGATGAGTCACTAAATAGACACCGTTTTTTATATCCTGCATAGCTTTATCTAATCTTTAAAATGCTATGTTTGCTTGATCTTCCAGGCTAAATTTCAAGATGTTTTTTTATGGACTCTACAAACCCCGCTGCCTTCTTCAAGCTTTCTTCCGCAAGAGATTCTTCCGCCTGCCTCAAGCGATGGCTGATAAGCGTCTGAATATCATCAGTCTTCATACGAGAACGCCTTCCTTGGCAACTGCTTGAGCAAGCAACGAGGAACGTTCAGGTCCGTTTTCCCATTCGTTTCTCGAAAATACGACAGGCGTTACCACAATTCCATGCTCAAACCCTGCCTCCCATGCGCAATCACTTATTGAAAGGGGGTCAGGCTTGCAATTATGCGATATTGAATTTTTAAGAATTTTTTTCAATCGGGTTTTGAGCTGAATATCTCTTTCGGAACAAATTAGAAACCTCTCAACTAAATTCCATAATTGCAAGCCTGATAATCATTTAGAAGGCCCCTTTCCTACCATGATTTGGTTATAATAAAGACGTTAATAGTTATTACTAACCTTTCAGAATAGGAGGGAGCCATGAAGTATTTTGCCGGTATAGATTTGCATTCCAATAATCATTATATAGGAATCATCGACCAGGAAGGAAAGAAAATATTTCAAAACAAGGTTGCCAATGATCTTGATCTGTCATTGGCGAACTTGAGAGCTTTTCAAAAGGGTTTGAAAGGTATCGTGGTGGAATCCACGTATAACTGGTATTGGTTGGTAGACGGGCTAATGGATAAGGGGTATAAGGTTCACCTTGCGAACCCCAGTGCTATTCAACAGTACAGTGGGCTGAAGTACTCCGATGACAAGAGCGACGCTTTTTGGCTGGCGGAGATGTTGCGTTTGAATATTTTGCCGGAGGGGTATATTTTTCCTAAGAAATGGCGGGGCATCCGGGATCTTTTGAGAAAGCGCTCGTTGTTGGTGCGCTACCGGACCTCGCTCAGGCTGAGCTTTAAAGGAATGTTTGTTAGTCTAACGGGCGATGATTTGAGCCGGAGAGAGCTTCAAAAAATAACCGATGAGGATATTGAAGGGCTTTTTGGCGATATTCACTATAAAATGTCTGGTCATTGCCTCAACAAGGTTATTGGTGAAATAAACAATCAGATCAAAAAGATTGAAACCATGGTGTTGAAAAAAGCTCGTTTGACCGAGGATTACCACAATCTTACCAGCGTTCCTGGAATCGGGGATATATTAAGCATAACTATCATGCTGGAGACCGGTCCCATCGGCAGATTTTTACAAGTGGGAAATTACTCTTCCTACTGCCGATGCGTGAGCAGTAAAAGGTTGTCCAATGATAAAAGAAAGGGCAAAGGCAACGCTAAAAACGGCAATCGTTATTTGGCCTGGGCCTATGTGGAAGCGTCCCATTTTATGAGGCGATTTTGTCCTGAAGCTCAACGATGGCATCAAAGAAAAAAGGCCAAAAGCGGAAATATTGTAGCTACGAAAACCTTAAGTAATAAAATAGCGAGGGCTTGTTATTATATTATGATGGATAAGACGCTCTTTGATTCTAAAAAGCTTTTCCATTAAGAAAATGGGCGGACGGGGAACCAGAAACGGGGTTGGCTATTAACCTCCAAGCCTGATTGGAAACCGTTCCGCCCTGGACAATTTGACCGGCGAGTATTTTTTCGTCCGATCCGCCCATGCCGTGAGCCTATAGGGGTTGGCCTTTGAGCCTTAAGATCTGCTTTACACACTTGGACACGGTCATGGTACCGCTGATTTTCTGGGGCAGGTAATCTGCCAGGGGCGTTTAGATTATTTTAAACAGCCTTGAACCCGATGGGTGACTGAAACGGATCGGAAGGGTCCGTCAACCAAAACGTACGAAATTGCGGGTGTAGAAAAGACGACTAAAGAAAGCCAAACTAAAAACACAAAAAGGACTCACCAAAGGGATTTTCCTACCTTCGCCACTCCCGCCACGGGGGCAGGGGACGGCTCCGAGGGGATTTTGAAAATCCCGAAATTAAAAAAATTTCACATTTTTGTGGACGGGAGGGGTGTGCGTATTGACAAAATACCTTCTAATGGGTGACCCCCTTTCGATCTTGTTTTGGATGGACAGGAGATCGGCGGCGGAAGCATCAGGATATTCCAAAAGGAGTTACAGGAAAAGA
>JAJDAS010000424.1 GCA_029261755.1 Nitrospinia bacterium | reverse complement strand
TGCCAATTTCCGCTGTTTTTATTTGCCATCCAGAGTAAATCTCCCACCCTCCTGTCACCCCTGGATAGGAGTGCTTGGATCAAAGACCGTTTGGGGGATTCGTGAATCAACTTCACATTTTTCAGACCTTTCATGCCTTGCTTGATCCGTTTGATTTTTTTCTTAAGAACCTTCACCTCTTCCATGCCCACCCACTGCAATGGGGTAAAGGGCTTCGGCACAAAGGGGTTTACGCTGAAAATTACCTGGCCCACCGAAGAAGAGGAAGAAAGTTCATCTCTTAACGCACAAATCTTTTTTGCCAACCTTGGAATGGCTTCGATATCCTCATCCATTTCCGAGGGTAAACCAATCAAAAAATAAAATTTACAATTCCTGATACCTGAGGAAAAAATCTTCTCCACGGCAAAAAAAATATCCTCATCACGTAAAGGTTTATTAATGGCGGATCTTAACCGTTCCGTTCCGGCCTCCGGCGCCACAGCAAGGGTTTTGTTTCCCGAAACCTTTAAAAGTTTCAACAACTCTTCGGGAATGCTCTCCAGCCGTAAAGAAGAAAGGGAAAATTTCCCGCCCGAATCCACCACCGAACCGGCGATTCTTAGAATATCTTCATGGTCGCAACATGCCGAGCCAACGAAACCAATCTTCTTCCCTTCCTTCAAACCTTTATCAATCTCTTTTTTAATAGTATCGAATTTATAATATCTTGGCGGCCTGTAAAGGTATCCGGCTGCGCAAAACCGGCAATGCCTCCCGCATCCTCGATTGATTTCAATGAGGTGCATATCGCCGAAAACCACACCCTCTGTTGAGATAACAGAAGCCGTGGGAAACTGGTCAACCTCCCTGGTCCACCGCCGCACCACTTTTTTGGGAAATCCCTCTTTTACCTCCATAGCACTAATAGAGCCATTATTTTTATATTTTACCTCATACCCGGAAGGGACATACATTCCTTGGAGAGTTGCCAGTTTTTTTAGCAATTGGGCCCTTGATGATTTCTTATGGAAAACCTGGAAAAGTTCGGGAACCATTTCTTCTCCTTCACCAATGGCGAAGGCATCGGCAAATATAGCCAAAGGTTCGGGATTGAAGGACGCGCAGACTCCTCCCATAAGAATAAAGGGATCTTTTTCGCCACGATCTTCATGCTTTAAAGGGATATGGGCCAGCTCCAGGATTTTGAGAACATGGAGGTAATCCATTTCAAAGGTAAGTGAAAATGCCACCATATCGTATTTGGACAAAGAGGTTCCTGACTCATAGGAAAATAGAGGGACATTTTGCTTCTCCATCATTTCCAAATCTTGCGGGTCCGGCAGAAAACACCTGTGACAGGTGACATTTTCTTGCGAGTTGATGGCGGCATAGATCTTCTGAAACCCCAGGTTCCCCATTCCAACGGAGTAGGAATTCGGATAGACGAGAACTACCGATGTCCCGGTACGGGTACGGGAGGCAAAAGGATTTTTTTCTTTGCGAACCTTTTCTTGGATTTTTTCTTTTATGGTCCAGACCATGGGAATCTTTGAGAAAATGAGTACTTGTTTACAGTGGTTTGTAAATCAAAAACATACAAATAGTACGCTCGTAAGTCTGATACACCCCCATTATACCCCCATTGATAGGGGGGAATTAGTTTTTCTCCTCCCTATGGGAACTTTTAAAGGGGGTTAGGGGATTGTAACAACGCTACAAACGGAGATTTGGCATTTTTTTAATAATTAAGCCCGTGAACGCTTACAAGAATGGTTTCTAGTTGGGCTTGCCGTCAGAAGGACAAGCAAGGGTTGGGATGATTTTTGACCAGGTATTGAGGAGGGGCACAAGCTCGAATTCCAGAAGATCCGCCAATGAAATCCAATCCTTGTTCTGCTGAGTAGTCAAAATTTGGCTCAAAACATCGGTCATATTGTTTTGCAGCTCGTCCAGGGATTTATCGTCGGTGGTTATCTTGGAAAAATCAAGATTGAGAGACCTCTTGACCAGCTCCAGGAGGTGGACGAATTTTTGAAATATCTCTATCAAAAGAACGAACCTCTTGTTCGCTTCCGCTTCATCCTGATAACGAAAACAATCTGCTGTCTTTTGGGTTTCTTCCACCACTTCCGCCAGTTGCCCGCAAGCTAGTTTAATACTTTCATAGCTGATTTCCTGAGCCGTGGAGGTAAAAACTTCCAAGGTTTCAACGCCTTCCAGTGCGATGATGCCCAAGTTTATCTCTTGTTCTTCCGTTAATTCTTTTCCGTTCAAAACCACCCTATGCACAATGGAATCTGCCGGTGCTTCGTTTATGAGAATGACCTCGATTACATCCCTCAATGTTTCGCAGGAGTTCAGATCAATATGTTGGATTTGGTTGTTGATTTTTAGTTGCATGGCCTTTGTTCTCAAAAAAAAGCTTTATCCTGGCATAAAGGGGCTAGCATGTCAAGGATTAATTAATGGATGTGATTAATGCAAAAAATAGCATAAAGCATTGAAAAAGCTACCTTACCACCGATGGTTTCCAAGCAGGTTAATGGGGCAGCGAGCTCTTGGAAGTGCCCTCTATTCATTTATTAGAGACGCCTGGATATCCCCGAACCCAATGTAGTCTTTAACAACTCCTTTTAGCGGTATGAGCCTGTCATCAATCCAAAGGGAAACTTCTCCTGTTTTTGACTTAAAAATCTCTCTCGGTACTTTAATTTTCATGTAAAGGAGGTTCTCATCATACCCTTTTCCGAATAATTTTTTATCTCCATCAGCCTCCTCCCGGCTCGTTATATTTACATCAATGATGGATTGTCCTTTGGTGGGGATATTGTGGACTTTAAACTTTCTTTCTCTTTTTATGGGGCCATAGGCTCCCATGCGGAAGTTAATAAATGCTGAGAGAATATCCTCGTAAACCATTTCTTCCGGTATAGGTTTTGATTTTTCCTCAAAAACTTTGCCATTCTTGGACTTCACCCAACTCATAACCCGCTTTTCGTAGTCCAGTTTAGTATTAGTTCTTTCTTCTTTTGTTTTGATGACCACATACCGTTCAAAAAGGTTGCTACGAAACTTTCCGCTTTCCGGCAGAAAAGTAAGGTGCGTCACATAAACATGTTTCCGATAAGAAGTAAAAAACCCGACAAAACCTTTGGTCTCCGCCTCAAGAATAGCTTTATACCCACTCCCTTCCCTCAAAAACCTGAAGGAACCAACGGCGGCTTTTTTAAACCACAGGAAGCTCATATCGTATTCAGCTTTTTCGTTTAAGAAATAATCGATGGTTTTGAAGGGAAAAGATTCTTCTTGTTCTCCCTTATTTTCGGAAGTAACTGAGTGAGGCAGGGAAAAGGCTACACGGGGCTTGCACATCCAGGCAAACAACAAGGCCAGGCGAAAAAGAAATTTTCTTCTACCGTGGAATAAACTCACTTGTGGAAATATCCTAAAAAATTATTAATGGTTTTTTTCGATCCAACATATTTAAAGGTGGTACTTCCTGAGACTGATACCGGCTTGCTGGAATAGCATGGATGCCGTATCGTTGAGTGGATAGTCTTTATTGAACACCACCTCTTTGATACCGGCGTTGATAATCATTTTGGTGCAGATCAAACAAGGTGAAAGGGTGCAATAGAGTGTTGCTTCCCTTATGGAAATGCCATGATACGACGCCTGGACTATGGCGTTTTCCTCCCCGTGGGAACAAAGGCATTCATCCAATCTCGCTCCTGACTCCGCGAAGCTGTTGCACCGGGGGCAACCACCTTCGTCACAATTCCGCACCCCCCTGGGTGTACCGTTATACCCGGTTGAAATGATCCGTTTGTCTTTAACAATCACCGCAGCGACTTTTCGCTTCATGCAGTTGCTCCTGCTTGCAACCACCTTTGCGATGTTGAGGAAATATTCGTCCCAGCTGGGGCGTTTCCTTTTCAAGTTCTGCATCAGATCCGATAAAAGTTGATCCACTGATTTATGAAAGGCATTCACATCTCCATCGTTACGAATCTCCCTGTCCGCCATATCTAAACAAGCCAAAACCTGCTGTTTGGCTCGGTCATTGTTCGAGGCTTCAGCGGACTCCAACGCGACAAATTCCTCCAGGTTTTTGGGGTCCCCTTCGCGGTTTCTTCTTTTCATCCTTTCAAATCTATTTTCCGGGGTAGCCCTTACAGCAATTAAAACAAAGCCTTTTAACTTCTTAAGGACCTCCACTTCGGCAGGATTTCGGATGGAATCGATGACATAGTTTTTGTCCGGTTCCAGTTTATTAATCACTTTTGCGGCCAGCCCTCCAGCTCCAAATTCCTCCCGTAGCTGGTTGCCTTTAGCAATTAGCTTCTCTCTGGTTATTTCCACTCCTTCCGCTGCTAATTCATCCCGAATGACATCGGAAAGAGATTGGTAGTAAAAGCTCTTCTTTCCCAGGTAGTCCGCTATGGTTCCCTTTCCTCCACAGTTTTCACCAGTTAAACCGATCAGCATAAATTTTCACCTTTTTTTAGGTTTCAGTTACCTTTATTAATTCCCGGACAACAAAGCTAATTTATCATTTTTTTTGTCATTGTGAAAGACGAATGAAAAAAGCGGCAATTCAACCCTTGACTATACTCCAACGATATTTCGATTTTAATTTCATATCCCTAAGCCATTATTGTTTTGACCCGCCTCCGGTAACTCCTTTCCTGTTGTATTAACTCTTCCCGTTCCTTATTATTATTAGATGGCCAAGCCCAATATTTTGATCATTGATGACGAAGAACAGATAGCGCTACTTCTGGAGGAGTTTGTCCTATCCTACGGAATGAATGCCACCTCTACCTCTTCTCCCGAGACCTTTTACTGCATTCTGGAAGAGAAAGAGATCAATCTCATCTTGCTGGATATTTATATGCCGGATATGGATGGCCGAACTCTGCTCAAAGACCTCAAGTCCCATCCTCTCTACAAAAGCATCCCTGTGATCATGGTAACGGGAAGCGATGACGAAAAGCTTTTGGCAACCTGTTTTGGATTGGGCGCCGCCGACTTCATAACCAAACCAGTCCGCTCAATGGTATTGCAATCCAGAATCAATACCGCGTTGAAAACACAAAAATATATCAAAGAACTAGCCGATCTCAATGCAAACCTGGAAAAGATAGTAGACGAAAAAACCAGAGACCTTCAAAAGAGCCACCAAAGCCTTCTTAAAGCGCAGCAAATAGCCCATCTTGGTAATTGGGATTGGAATATTATTACGGGTGAGCTTTTATGGACAGAAGAAATCTATCGTATATTCGGCCAGAAGCCGGCGGAATTCGGAGCAACTTATGAAGCCTTTTTGAGCTGCGTTCATCCCGATGACAGGGAGTTTGTGCAAAATTCCGTTAGTGAAGCTTTATCGGCAAACCGAGAATACAATATTGAGCATAGAATCATCAGACCCGATGGAACGGAGCGAATTGTCCATGAGATAGCCGAAATTTATTTCGATGAGGAGAAGAAGCCTGCCGGGATGGTGGGAATCGTCCATGACATCACCGAAAGAAAAAATGCCGAGAAGGCTCAAAAAGAGAGTGAGGAGCGGCTACAGTCCATTCTGGATAATACTACTTCGGTGATTTACCTGAAAGATCTTCAGGGGAAATACCTGTTGATCAATCGACGCTATGAGGTTCTTTTTCATATTAAGAAAGATCAAATTGTTGGAAAGACCGATTATGATTTCTTCCCGAAAGAGGCGGCTGAAAAACTTCAAACAAATGATCGGGAGGTTTTGAAGGCGGCCAGTCCGTTGGAGTTTGAAGAGCTGGTTCCCCACGATGACGGAATGCACACTTATATTTCCATCAAATTTCCCCTTTTCGACTCAAATAACCTTCCTTATGGTATATGCGGTGTCTCCACCGATATTACCGAGAGAAAGCTGATGGAGAAAAGGCAAAGGCGCCATCAGGAAGAGTTGGCACAGGCGGAAAAAATGATTTCCCTGGGGACCCTTGTGGCTACCGTGGCCCATGAGATCAACAATCCTAACAATAATATCATATTGAATATGCCCACCATCAGAAGAATATGGAAGAACACCAAACCGTTGATCAAGAAGGGAATGAAGGCTGAGGAGAAGAAAGATATTGCCCATCAATCCATGGAGAATAATATAAATGATTTTGAAAAACTCCTCTCCCTGGTGGAAAAGGGGGCGGAAAGGATTGCAAAGATTGTCTCCGATCTGAAAAATTATGTCCGAGCGGATGTGGTCACCAGAGAAACCAATGTGGACCTGAAGAAAGTGGTTCGTGCTTCCATTAAACATGTGGATTCCCAAATTCAGGAAAAGACTTGCCGGTTTTCTTTTAATTTTTCTCCCATACCGCTTATCAAAGGAAACCCCCAAAAACTGGGACAGGTGATGGACAATCTTATTATCAACGCCTGCCAGGCTCTGACCAACCCTGAACAGGCTGTGGAAATAAGAGTTGAGCATGATAAGAAAAAAAGCCTGGCTTTGGTCACCATTCGAGATGAAGGTAGAGGGATGGATGAAAAGAACTTGGCAAGGATCAGGGAACCGTTTTTTACTACAAAGCATACCGATGGGGGAACCGGATTGGGAGTTTCCATTTCCCATGGGATCATTCAGGAACACGGCGGTTTTTTACAGTACGAGTCGGAACCTGGAAAAGGGACCACGGTTGTGGTTTCCTTGCCCGTATCCCCCATGTCCAAATTTAGCGAAAATAGAACTTTGTCGAATTTATCATAACCAATGAAGTTACTAACTGAACCTAGGAAACGCCTAATCAATATCTAAACTGGGACAAAAAAATGGAAACACAGAACGTTCTTTATCCCGATGCCAAAATCCTTATTATTGATGACGACGTGGATGTGCTGGAAAGCCTCTCCGCCAATCTAAGGCTCACAGGCTACCATAATGTGGAAAGCCTGCACGATGGCCGGTTGGCCATGGAGAAGTTGGGGGAGGGGCATTGCGCCTGCATCTTGCTGGATCTTATGATGCCTCTGATTCCGGGAAAGGTGCTGCTGGAAAAAATTGAGGAAAATTTCCCCCACATCCCAGTCATAGTCATCACAGCCATTGATGACATTGAAATGGTAATCTCCTGTATGCGCGCAGGGGCCTATGATTACCTGGTCAAGCCCATTCGTCTCCAGCGATTACTTACCACGGTGGAAAACACCATCCGTTATAAATCCATGGGAGATGAAAAACTGTCCCTTACGAAGAGCTTATTAGAAAAGGGCTCCCAAGAACATGAAGCGTTCAAGGAAATTATCACCCACCATACCAGGATGAAATCCGTGTTTAGTTACATAGAGGTCATTGCAGACACACCCTATCCGGTTTTGTTGACGGGGGAGAGTGGAACCGGCAAGGGAATGATCGCAAAGGGCTTACACAAACTTAGCAAATGCCATGGGAAATTTGTTTCCATCAATGTAGCCGGCTTGGACGACACCCTCTTCTCGGATACTTTGTTCGGCCATAAAAAAGGAGCTTTCACGGGAGCCGACAGCGACAGGGAGGGGTTGCTCTCCAAGGCGGAAAACGGAGTGGTTTTTCTCGATGAAATTGGTGATCTGGAAATGAGTTCCCAGATAAAGTTGCTGCGCCTGTTGCAGGACCGGGAATACAATCCACTTGGTTTTGATAAATTAAGGACCACAAACGCCAAATTTGTTTTGGCGACCAACCGCAACCTTGAAAAATTGATTAGTGAGGGTAAATTTCGCTATGACCTGTTCTACAGGATCTCTACCCACAGCGCTCATATCCCTCCTCTCAAGGAAAGAAAGGAAGACCTTCCTTTTTTAGTGAAGCATTTTATCAGGAAGCACGCGAAAATTCTGGGGAAACAGGCTCTCGATTACCGTCCTCAGCTACTGGAAACCTTAAGCCATTATTCCTTTCCGGGGAATGTAAGAGAATTGGAAAATCTGATCTCCGATGCTGTGGCAGTCTCCAAGGGGAGATTCATCTCTATGGAAACCATTGAAAAAAACATCAAAATCAAACCTCTGAAACAAAGTGGAAACTCCTCCACAAGCTCGCTGGAGCCAAGCCAGGGTCCGGAACCGGTGCTTTCCCTCAAAGAGGCCGAGGATAAGCATATCGCCTCGGTATTGAGCATTGCCAACAACAACCTTTCCCTAACCGCCAGACTTCTAAAAATAAACTACTCCACTCTCCACCGGAAGTTAAAAAAAGTAAGAGAAGAACAGAGTTAGGGCTTCACATGAAACACGGAATTTCTTGGAAGAAAGATTTACACTCTCCGGCCAAAAAGCCGACACTCCTCTCAACAGCTACTCCCACTTCAGGGCAATAAAGATTCGCAGCATCATTTTTGACGCTATATTTTCTCCTCAATTTCAATCAATTCATTTTCCTACCTTAACGGTTTTGAGCAAGCCATTCCAGGTCTTCGTTATTATTGACCCTGAAGGGGTCGCGTGAGCCGTCATGTTTCACAAGCTTAGTCATATTGTAAACGGTGCGGCTTTCAAACGAAAGCCAAATCCTACCTGTGCGAGTCCGTACTTGTACAGAAATCGTTACCAGAACTCCAAGCCAGCCGTATCGGTTT
>JAJDAS010000423.1 GCA_029261755.1 Nitrospinia bacterium | reverse complement strand
GCATGGGAATTGTCTATAAAGGGTATGACCCGGAAATAGACAGGACAGTGGCCATCAAGACGGTCCACTTTGATCCCTCTCTCTCCGAAGAATTTCGAGAAACCCTGAAGAAGAGATTTTTTCAGGAAGTGCGGGCAGTTGGAAAGCTGTTGCATTCTAATATTGCCACGATTTTTGACGTGGGGTCTTATGAAGGTAACAACTTCTTCGCAATGGAGTACGTGGAAGGGGTGACCTTTCAGGATCTGATGAGTTCCAGTAACCAGCTCTCCCTTGAAGACACCATCAGTTATACTGTCCAGTCTGCGGAAGCCTTGCATTACGCTCATCAACAGGGGGTTATCCACAGGGACATCAAGCCAGCTAACATTATGGTTTTGAAGGATGGCCGCGTCAAATTAATGGATTTTGGCATAGCCAAGGTTACCCAGGAGGCGTCTTCTTCCCCGGAAATGGCTACCCAGGCTGGATTCATCATGGGTACGCCGAATTACATGTCTCCCGAACAAATCACGGGGAAGAAAGTGGATGCACGGGCGGATATTTTTTCCTTGGCAGTAATCTTTTACGAATTTATCACAAACAAGAAACCTTTCCATGATGATAATGTCACCACCACTTTGTTCAAAATTGTTAACGAAGAACCCATTGAGCCTATCAAATTACGTGGGTCCATCCCACCCGTTCTGAATGAAATCATCCTTAAGGCCCTGAAAAAAAAACCGGAGGACCGTTATCAGGGTGGAGAAGAGTTTGCCGCAGCTCTCAAGAACTTTAAAAATAGAGGCACAACAACAGGCACTGCCGATCCCTTCACCATTGAGTATGGCCAAAGCGAAAGCGCCCTCATCCAGTTACTTTCCAATAATTGTTACGCTTTTGAAAATTTTACAGATGAAGAATATGCTGAAATTTTCAAGATCTGCCAAAAAAATCAGTACAAGACTGGGGATATTATTTACAAAGAAAACACTATTAGAAACGGCCTTTTCGTTGTTATTTCCGGTAAGGTGGAGCTTTATCAAGAGATTGACGACCGTAAAGTGGTACTGAAGTCCGTGGAAAACGGTCAGTGTTTTGGAGAGATGACGGTGATTAAACAATTTCCGAGCACTACTTTTGCGGCGGCAGTTTCAAATAGTTTTGTTATTTCAATAGAAGAGAAGGCGCTGAAGCGTTCAGATACAAGTGTGTATTCCAAGGTGTTTAAAAATATTGCCATTGGCTTGCTCCAAAGGGTCATCAAGTGTGACCAAAAGGTAGGCGAATTTATTCAAAAAGTTTCCAAGGCATAGAAGCTTGCAGGGAAATTATTTTGTGGTTTTCGTAATGTAGGGATAAAATACCTTCCGTTTTCCCATGATTCCACTGTAAACCCGGATTCCAAGAAACGCTATCCCCATCGAACCTAAGCTTGAAACGATTGTTATTATATTGGACAGTTGCTCCGCATAATGCCTGCTGAACATTTTCCCTGATATAGCTCCGGCCAATAAGAAAGTCAGGGGAAGAACGAACATCAGGAGAGATGCTTTCACAATGTCAGTGCTTTTTAAATGGAGTTTGACTTTTTGCCCAACCTGAACATTTAACGTATTAATAGCCTCTACGGTTTTTTGGGTTGGAGTTTCGTCATCACGCGAACAACCGGATTGGGAGGCACAAGTGGAACAATGTTCTCCTTCTTCAACTTTTACCAGCGCCGTTTCTCCTGAGATGCTTATTACCACGCCTGTTTCATCAATGCCCATTTATAACCCCAAAAGTGTTTCAGATTAAGTAGCATTTTAAGTGAATACAGAGAGCAAATTCAATTTTATGAAAGGTTTTGATATGAAAAAAAATGTTTTTTTTGTATTGTTAATAGTTGCAACTTTCTGGTTGTCTTTTTGTGAAAATCATGCAACGGCTAAGGCTCTTGACAAGGAAGCCCTGCTTGAAGCGGCCTCCAATTTGATGGAAGCGGAAGTCCAATACCATCAAGTCAGGGTAAAGAGTGAGTGGGAGAAAATCTATGGATTCCAAACAGCCGGTTACCGTAAAAAAATTCCCATAGAAGAATTTATTTATACCGGAGGGAAAAAGAGGCCTGACTGGAAGGAGAAAATCAAGGAACGGCAATCTATTAATCTCTCCGGTGCCAGGTTTAAGCCCCCTACCATGAAAGAGATGTACACGAAGATTAAAAAAAAGCCCAAGTATAAGATCATTGGAGGAGAAGGAGGAAGTTTTACCGGCCGTGCGTCCACCTATACCTATGGGGAAGAGGTACAAATTAGTCCGGATGGAAAATATGGGCGAGTAACCATGGTTGTGGATGTTTTATGGTTATGGGTGGAGGTGTGGATTCAACCGCTTCCAATGCCGGAGTTTTGGGATTTTGAAAATGGCGGGTGGCATGTCCAGTTAAATCGTTGGGATTTTCTGCCCATATCCGGTATGAGGAAGCCTCCTGGACCGGACATCCAATATAAAACTGTTCCCTTGCGCGAAATCATCGATTACCATTTAAATAAAGCCAATAAGCTTTACCATGCGGGTAAAAGGGAAGAGGCCATGAAAGAGTACCTTAGGGCGGTAGAGTTGAGACCTTTGCAAACCTATAAAAAGGCGCCCATGGATGATCCGGAGGTAAAAGCTTATTTAAAAAATGTCGTGTTTCAAAAAATTGAAGAGTGGAATCGATATTTGCGGGATAGGTCTATCGCCGATAGTTTTGCTGTAAGCTATGATACATGGTCCAAGGAAAAACTGGCTGCCAAGAGAGCCGAACTGGAAAAAATAAAAAAGGACTTTACAAAATGAAAATCAGAAAGGAAATGTTGAAATTTCATCAGTATTATTTTGGCGAAGAGGAAATAAATGAGGTCATCGATACCCTTCGCTCAGGGTGGATTACTCTTGGACCAAAAACCAAAAGGTTCGAAGATGACTTTTGCCAATACTTAGGGTGCCGGAGCGCAGCTGGTGTGTATTCCTGCACCTCCGCTTTGACTCTTTCCCTGGCGGCGCTTGGAATAGGCCAGGGTGATGAAGTAATCACAACCCCTATCACCTTTCCTGCCACCACCAATGAAATACTCTTGTGTGGAGGAATTCCTGTTTTTGTGGATGTGGAGCCTGGAACTTTGAACTTTGACGCTAATAAAATCGAGGAAAAGGTTACAGAGAAAACCAAGGCTATCCTACCTGTCCATTTTGCAGGCCATCCCTGTGATATGGACAAAATACTGGAAATTGCAAAAAAATATGGGCTTGTGGTCATAGAAGATGCTGCCCATGCCCTGGAAGCAAGCTATAAAGGCCGCAAAATCGGATCCATTGGGGATGCCACATGTTTTAGTTTTTATGCCACCAAGAATATCACCACTGGTGAAGGTGGCATGCTTACCAGCAATAACGAAGAACTGATTGACAAAATAAAAATCCTGCGTTTGCATGGGATTAGCAGAGATGCTTGGAAACGATATGGTGGCGAAGGATTTAAATACTGGGAACAGGTTGCCTTGGGCCATAAGTGTAATATGTTTGATATCCAGGCCGCCCTGGGGATTCATCAGTTGAAGAGGGTGGACCTGTTTTGGGAGAAAAGAAAAATAATCTGCGAAAAGTACGATGCAGCTTTCAGCAATTTTCCGGAAATAAAACCTCTTGAGGTCAAAAAAGATGTAAAAAGCGCTTATCATATTTACGTGATCGTTTTGGATAAGGACCGTTTGAAAATATCCAGAGATGAATTTATCGATGAACTGATGAAAAGAAGGATTGGATCGGCAATACATTTTCGATCACTGACACTTCAACCTTACTACAAGGAACGGCTGCCGGAGGTTGTTGGAACTGTCCCACTTGCGGAATCTCTTTCGGACCGTATTCTTTCTCTTCCTTTATATCCCACAATGTCTGATTCGGATACCCAATATGTTGTCGATATGGTTACGGACACCATAGAGAAGAACCGACTATGAGGATCATTGCAGGGAGCTTGAAAGGCCGCAAGCTTAAAGGATTCAAAGGCGATGCCATCAGGCCCACATCGGACAGAGCCAGAGAAACGTTATTCAACATTATTGGTTCTTCCATAGAAGGCGCTTCTTTTCTAGATCTTTTCGCTGGGTCGGGCGCCGTCGGCATTGAAGCTATTAGTCGTGGAGCAAGTCAGGTGGTTTTTGTGGATTCCAGCCCGGCTTCCGTCAAGCTGATTTTATTGAATACGAATATTTGCGGCATTGAATTAGCAGATCGACTTTCCAGCGAAGCCATTTTTTTATTAATAAAGAAAGACGCGAGAAAAGCCATCACTGAACTGGCTGGGGGAAAAAAAACTTTTGATTTTATTTTTCTGGACCCACCTTACCAAAAGGAACTTTACCTGCCGGTGTTGAAGTTGATCCGAGAAACCTCCATTCTGAACTCCAGCGGCTGGATCATAGCCGAACATGATTCCAAAAAGACCCTGACGTTGCCGGAAATATATTTGAAATTGTTAAGGCGCGTCAAAGTTGGCGATACTAGTTTCTCCATTTTCCTGAAGGAATCTATGGAATGATTGCGATCATTGATTATGGTATGGGAAACCTCAGAAGCGTTCAGAAAGGCTTCGAAAAGGTGGGTTGCCCTGCTTTGGTAACGAACAGCAAAAATAAAATTGAAGATGCCCATGCCGTGGTTCTGCCGGGTGTCGGTTCCTTTGGAGATTGCATGGAAAACCTTCGCAATGCCGACTTGATAGAGGTGATCCACTCCACCATTAAAAAGGGCAAACCTTTTCTCGGAATTTGTTTGGGGCTTCAACTGTTGTTTACCAAGGGATTGGAGTTTGGAGAGTGCGCCGGATTAGACATCATCCCTGGAAAGGTTGTCCCTTTTAAGCGCCGACCACCCATAGACGGTGTGGAATTCAAAATCCCACATATGGGCTGGAACCCGGTTAAGCCATGTAAAGAATCACCTTTCCTAAACAATAGCGACGCAAGTGAATACTTCTACTTTGTCCATTCTTACTACGTGGTTCCGGAAGTCAAAGATGTCATTTTGGCAAAAACGGACTACGGGGAAGAGTTTGTCTCTGCTATACTTAAGGACAATATATTTGCCGTACAATTTCACCCGGAAAAGAGCCAAAAGAATGGGCTTACCATATTAAAAAAATTTGGAGGATGGAAATAAAATGCTACTTCTTCCTGCTGTAGATATTAAAGAAGGACGATGTGTCAGGTTAAAACAGGGGGTAAAGGAAGATGAAATACACTACTCTTCCCAACCTGAAGAAATGGCCGCGAAGTGGGAGAAATTGGGCGCTGAATTTCTTCATGTGGTGGACCTGGATGGAGCCTTTGATGGGTTACCGAAAAACAGAGAAGTTGTAAAAAAAATAATTAAGTCCATCAAGATTCCCATAGAAGTCGGAGGTGGAATCAGAAGCATGGAGGCCATAGAAGCTTATTTGAATTGGGGGGTATCGAGGGTGGTCCTTGGAACGGTAGCCTTCAAGAACCCTGAATTTGTTCAAAACGCTTGCTCAAAATTCCCGGGGAAAATCATTGTTGGGATTGATGCTAAAGGCGGGATGGTAGCCATTAAAGGATGGATGGAAGTAACCCAACTAAAAGCATTGGAAATGGCGAAGAAGTTTGAAGGAATGGGCGTTTCCGCTATCATTTACACCGATATAAGCCGTGATGGAATGCTTTGTGGGCCAAACTTGGAAACAACTGCCGACTTAGCGGGTTCAATTAATATTCCCGTGATAGCTTCCGGTGGGGTATCCAGGTTGGAGGATATAAGCAAATTGAAAGAGATAGAAAAACATGGAGTTGAAGGCGCCATTATAGGGAGGGCGCTTTACGACGGCTCCATCAATTTCAAAGAAGCGCTTCAACTTGCGTTATGACCATTTTAACCAGATACATCCTGAGCGAATTTTTACGAATCCTTTTTTTTGCCCTTGTCACCATGGTTACTCTTTTTGTGGTGATCAATTTTTTTGAAACCGTAGACGAGTTTGTAACAAACAAGGCATCTGTCTTTCAGGTAGTCAGCTACTATTTTTATAAGTTGCCGCTATTGGCGTCTCGTATGGCGCCGGTGGCTTTTTTACTTGCAACTGTAATCGCTGTTGGCGCCTTATCCAGAAATAGTGAAATAACTGCTATGAAATCCTGCGGGATCAGCCTCATGAGGGTCTCCGCTCCAATTCTATGCGCCTCCCTGGTATATTCCATAGCCACGGCAGTTGCCAATGAATTCATTATTCCTTATACCACACAAAAATCAAATCATATATTTCGTGTGGATATAAAAAAACAACAGCCAAGATCTGTATTTGCTAGGAATAAAATCTGGTATCGAACTAATGACGGCTCCATCTGGCAAATCGGCCTGTTTGATGCAGGCAAGCGCGAATTGCACAATATTACGATCTTTAGTTACGAAGGTAAAAAAAACCTGAATGAGCGGGTGGACGCAACTAAAGCAACATGGGAAAAAGGCGGTTGGATATTTTCTGATGGATCTATCAGAACTTTTAATGAACAAGGAACTGAGTCAACGGAAGAGTTTCAAAGAAGAAGAATCTATTACCCGTTGGTTCCGGGAGATTTAGCAAAAATCAAAAAACGGGAAGAGGAAAGGACTCTCAAGGAACTATATGATTATGCTCAGAAGGTGAAGAAAGAAGGGATGGATAACCGTCGATATATTGTTGACTTACACCACAAACTATCTTATCCGTTTATTTCCCTGGTGACAGCCCTTATAGGGATTCCATTTTCGTTAAGGTCTGCAAGAAGCGGAGGAGTTTTGTTTGGAGTCGGCATAAGCATGATCTTGGGATTTTCTTATAACTTTATCTTTTCATTGGGAATTTCCTTGGGCTACGGCGGAACGATCCCACCGTTTTTTGCGGCGTGGGGTATCAATCTGATATTTACGGCCATAGGGCTTTACCTGATTCTTACCCTCGACAGTGAAACCAATTTACCTCAAATCACCTTGAAAGATAAATTCTCAATCCAATCATTTTTTATAAAGAAAACCAATTGATATAGAGTCGAAAATGAATCAAGCAGACTTATCTGGCTCAAGTGAGATTTTCCTGATGAAATATATGAGCAGGAGTATGAGTCCACACCATGTGACCAGCCCGGTCCGAGGATCATTGTTGAAACCGTAAAAGATACTTTCCTGGTTATAAGAAAATATCCTGGTTCTCAATATCAAAACGTTGTAAGAAACCAATCCCGCATGAAGCCCAATGGGAAGAAATAAAGATTTTTTCCAGAAATAAGCAGTGCAAAGCATGGACCCAATAATGAAGAGGCCAATAAATTTAAAAATATTGGTGGGGTCGGTCCAGAAAATTGGGGTTTTAATAAAATGCGCATAGCTAAAAATAAAGCTGGAAAGAATAAGCGCTACTAAAGTTGAAAAACCTTTTCTGAAAAGGTTGAACAGAAACCCGCGAAAAAGCCACTCCTCACACAGAGCTACTCCAAAAGCTGCTGGGAAATATAAAAGAAAGTTAGCCCATTTTTTAAAAGAGATATCCCAGAAAATCGCCATGTGTTCTGTCAATACACCCGAAGTGGCATAGGAAAGTGCTAAACAGAAAGTAAGGATCCACCCTAAGGACAGTTCTTTCAACCATATCTTTTCCCGGAATTCAAAACCGATCTGTTTCAATGTAATTTTAAGAACATATTTTTGAAAAATAAAAACCAGAATTACGATATAGGTAAAAAAGAGAACATTTTCTATACCGCTTTTCCGCAGTAAGTTTAATTTGATTCCTAATAAAGTAAGCGAAAGGTAAGAGGTCAGTTTGCACAAAATAATTAGAAGAATGGGAAAAGCAATGCTTGCAAGTAGTACGATTTTTTTGTTATTTTCCTGGGATTTGAGCCACGACATAGTTTGAATTGGGAATAGGTTTTTGGGTTAATTATTTCTAAAAAAAAAGAGAGAGCATGGGAAAAATGTTGGGAATAGCGAAACCTGTGAATCTTATCAAAGTCATCAGGGAAAGTCAAAATCCATTAACTCAAGCTAAATTTGTCTACCATTTTACCTTGTAAACATTTAAAGTTATATCAAAATTAAGGTCTTTCTCCTATGAACTATAGGTTGTATTTTTTTGTTTTTTTATTTTGCACCACCCTTGCCAGGTTGCTATTTTCCAACCTATTCCCACTTGCAATGGATGAAGGTTACTACTGGGATTGGTCCAGAAATTTGAGCCTGAGTTACTTCGATCATCCACCCGCCATTGCCTATCTTATTTTTATTACAACCTCTCTACTCGGCACAAGTGAATTTTCCGTGAGGCTAGGCATAGTGCTTTTGGGGAGCGGATCGATTTATTGGATATACCGTCTTAGCCTGGAAATGTTCGGAAGTGCACGGGTCGGTTTCTTTAGTGGATTTCTTCTATCGATTATACCTATTTTTGTGATT
>JAJDAS010000422.1 GCA_029261755.1 Nitrospinia bacterium | reverse complement strand
AGGGACCTTCTTTTTTCTTCCAGGTTTTTTAGAGTGTCTTTCATAACATCCTCCTATAATCTGTTAGCTTGATAAGCTAACAGATTATAGGGCAAATAAAAAGGCTTGTCAAATTTACCCACATCTATGTCGCGGACCCTTTTGTTACAATCTCTGTTTTTGGGTTTCCCGGTAAAAAATGATATGATTTGTCTCATGATTCAAGTCGTGATCTATGGCAAGGATGATTGCTGTCTTTGCCATGAAGCCAAGAAAACCCTCCAAAAAATCGCACAAGAATTCCCCATTCAGATAGAGGAAATCGATATCACCTCAGATCCGCAAACATACAAGCTTTATAAGGAAGAGATTCCCGTGGTCACTATTAATGGTAAACGGGCCTTCCGTTATAAAGTCCATGAAACTACTTTAAAGAAGAAACTGGAAAAGATTATAGCCCAATAAGTTCACTTTTTTGTGTTTTTTCGTCTGTTTTTATGTCAAGATATAATCTTCATTCTTTGCTTTAAGGGAATCAATATGCCTGAAATAGCACGATTCTACGGGATCGTAATTAAATTATTCTTTGGTGATCATCCGCCACCGCATTTCCACGCCGTGTATGGTGAACATATTGGTGTGTACAATATAAACACCCTCGAAATGATAGAAGGCGATTTACCTAAAAGAGCTAAAAAGCTTTTTTCGAATGGGCGTCTCTGAATCAAGAGGAGTTGAAAAATATGTGGAATAACCAGGAATTCCACAAGCTTCCACCGCTGGAGTAAGCAATGAAGTATTCAAAAGTAAAATCAGCAAAAGCCATTGATGATCGTACCCTGTTAATCGAGTTTAATAATCAACAGAAGAAGAAATATGACATCACACCATTATTACAAAAGGAAATGTTCCTTCCTTTAAAGAACCCAGCCTTTTTTAAGGCAGTACGGGTAGAACAAGGCGGTTATGCCGTAGTTTGGGATAGTAGTATTGATATTAGCGAATATGAGCTATGGAGTCATGGCCAGGCAATTGCTTGAAAAGGCAATCCAACAGAGTTGGCTTGTTTGCAGTTCAAGTCAATTTGCATTATGAATGATAAGCTTATAAATTAAATTTACTTTGGGGATAAATAAATGGATAGAATTGAGGTAAATCCGGATATTTGTCATGCCCAGCCGTGCATTAAAGGAACCAGGATAATGGTGTATTTGGTTATCGAACTTCTGGAGTCAGGGTTAACTACCCGGGATATTATAAGGGACTACTACCCTGACCTTACCGAAGAAGATATCAAACAATGCCTTCATTAGGATTCACCTTCCTTTGCTCTCCGATGTTTTTTCTTTTTTTTCGCACCCTTTCGTGTATTTAGTGGGCCAAGAATTTAGAATATTAAGTTGTGATCGATAAATTTCCAGACTATTTGTAAACATGAACCCCATCCTTTTTAATAACGAAGTCTCTCCCGGCTACCGGCACATGAGCATCGCCGCGCCCGAGCTTGCCCAAAAGGCCAAGCCAGGGCAATTCGTCATGATATCCGTGCGAGATGGCAGAGTGGACCCCATTCTCCGTCGTCCCATGGGAATTATGCTGGTGGAAAAGGGGAAGAATGGACATATTGAAATTTTGTATCAAGTGGTTGGCAGGGGAACTGTCATCATGTCGCGAATGAAAGAGGGAGAACTCATTGATGTCATCGGACCCTTTGGTAACGGATTTGATCTTCCACAAGACCGTGATGTCTGGATTGTGACAGGGGGATGTGGGACCGCTCCGTTTTTTGAGGTTGCCAAGCACCTTTCTCGAAATCTGGAAAAGGGAAAAGAGATCAGAATATTTCAGGGAGGAAGAGCTTCCTGTCATATCCTTTGTACCGATATTTTCCGAAAATACGGAGTGGAGCCGGAAATTGCCACCGAGGATGGAAGTTTAGGATCTCCCGGACTGGTAACGGAATTGCTCGAAAAGGCTCTTTCCACTTTGAATGGTTCACAAAACAAGCCCCTGATTCTGGCCTCCGGTCCCTTCGGGATGTTGAAGGCCATAGCCGGTCTTGCTGAAAAATATGATGTGGAATGCCAGGTCTCCATCGATAAAAGAATGGCATGCGGCTTCGGTGTTTGCCTCGGCTGCGTGGTACCGGTGAAAAATCCGGATGTGGAGATTAAAGAAGGTGACGGCCACACCCAAGGTATTCAATACAAATGTGTTTGCTCCGATGGCCCTGTCTTCGATTCGAAGGAAATCCTATGGTAGACCTTTCCGTGGAAATTGCAGGTATTCGATTCAAAAACCCCGTCTGGACGGCCTCCGGGACCTTCGGATACGGTCTGGAATTCTCCCCTTTTCTTGATCTGAACAACCTTGGCGCCATCGTGGTGAAGGGGCTTTCCCTGAAACCTTCCCTGGGGAATCCACCCCCGAGGACGGTGGAAACTCCTGCAGGAATGTTAAACTCCATCGGACTCCAAAATGTAGGCGTTGATGTATTTATAGAACAAAAACTCCCCCAGCTTCGGAAGTTCGATACCCATGTAATCGCCAATTTTTACGGAGGCAGCATGGAGGAATACCAGGAGGTGGCCAAAAGGTTGGATGGAGTGGAAGGGATTTCGGCCCTGGAGATGAACATCTCTTGCCCCAACGTAAAAAAGGGAAACCTCCCCTTTGGAACGGACCCGTCTATCGTTAGGGAACTGGTGGGGAAAGTACGGAAATCCACCAGCCTTCCTCTAATCGTTAAGCTATCTCCCAACACAGCGGATATCAAGGGGATTGCCAAGGCTGTTGAAGATGGAGGAGCAGACGCCATATCGGCCATCAACACCCTCATCGGAATGGCGGTGGATATTCAAAGAAGAAAACCTATTTTGGGGAATCGGATAGGAGGGCTTTCCGGCCCGGCCATTCGCCCCGTGGCTGTACGCATGGTATGGGAAGCCGTTTCCGCTGTGAAGATCCCGGTTATCGGAATCGGGGGAATTGTCTCGGCGGAAGACGCTCTGGAGTTTTTGATTGTGGGGGCCAAGGCTGTCCAGATCGGCACGGCCAATTTCCTGGACCCCGCCGCTTCCGTGAAGATTGTAGAAGGGCTTAAGGAATATTGCCAGAGGGAAAAAATCGAAAAAATTGACAAATTGATAGGTACTTTGCAAACTTGATGAAATCCTGCCTAAAGAAAGTTCTTGAAATCCGATATCCAGGAGATAGTGTGCCCTAAAGAAGAACTTTATGAGTTGCAATAAGTTGCACACACAATTTTTCTTTCGGAAGTACACAAAAGAATGTTAGATTGGATACTCTTTTGATAAGTTTTTTTGCTATATTCATTGCTGAAAATTAGATTTCCGCTTTTTTAAATGAAAAATATCAGAAAGGTACTAACAACCTACCACTGCAAAATGCCTTACTTCTCGATTTAATGAGGTTCTACAACTATGAAAAACAAAGTAACGGTTTTTTTCGTAATTTTTCTTTTGCTATCCGGAGGAGTTTTCCTGTACACAAAATGGACTAAAACGAAGAACTCATTTATAAAAGCAAAAGGTCCATTTAATGTAATTTTGATTTCCATTGACACCCTCAGGAGAGACCATATAGGTCTTTATGGATATGACAAGGATACATCTCCGAACATTGATAAGTTCGGAAAGGATTCAGTAATGTTTCAGACCGTGGTTGCACAGGCTCCTTCCACCCTTCCGTCACACGCTTCAATATTCACCTCATTAATACCGTCACATCATGGAGCCTTTGCCACCATGAATAAGCCGATTCCTGACGAATTGATTACCATGGCTGAAATCTTAAAGGACAATGGATATAAAACCGCATCATTCAATGGCGGCGGTCAAATTTCCGCAGAGTTTGGCCTCTCCCAAGGATTTGATGTATATGAAAGCGTCCCGTCGGTAGATACCGAATTGGAAAAATTCACCGAAACTGTTGAGCGTGGAAAAAAATGGGTTGCCAATAATGAAAAGGAAAAATTCTTCTTGTTTTTGCACACCTATGAAACACATATCCCATATGTGCCGGGAAAAAAGTTTCTTGAGTTTTTTCCTTCAAACTACTCCGGCAAAATACCTAACTATGTTGGCAGTCGTTTTATAGATAAAATCAATATGAAATTAGTAAACGTTAACCAAGAGGACATTGACCATGTTATTAGACTTTATGATGCCGGAATCAGGTCAATGGACGCCGGTTTTAAGAACCTGGTTGATTTTTTAAAAGACCGAAACATATTCGACAATACCGTTATTATTTTCACCTCAGACCATGGTGAAGAATTTGGAGAGCATGGGATGATGGCCTATCATTCTCACTCATTATACGATGAACTACTGCTGATACCCTTGATTATCAAATTCCCCAACTCCAGTTTCGCAGGTATGAAAGTGCCGGACCAGATAGCAAGCATCGATATACTACCCACCCTTTTAGACATTCTGGATATCCCACATCCGAACCAGTTTGAAGGTGTCAGTTTGAAAAACTTGATCAAGGGCGGGAAGCATTCCGAGTTTGCAGTAAGTGAGCGGGACGTAGCTTTTGCAATAATTCCGTCTTCCATAAGAACGGAAAAATGGAAGCTATATAAAAATAGGACTTATTTTAATATGCATTCAGACGGAGGTATGTTCAAATCCATGCTCTTTGACCTGAAATCCGATCCATCTGAAAAAACGGATAAATCTAAGGATGCAAAAGAGAGATTGCATCATATGGATATTCTTCTCTCGAATTTCTTGAAAAAGAAAAAAGCTATATCAACTAAGCAGGTGAAACCCAAAAAAGACACTCTTGAAAGATTGAAGGCTTTGGGCTATATCAATTAGAGCAAAATTGGAGACAACTATTAACATGGCAAGCTCACGTAAAGTATTTGTATTTGGACTGGATTGCGCTGCTCCGAAGCTGGTCTTTGATAGGTTTCGTGAGGACCTACCCAACATCAACAAGTTAATTTCTTCAGGACAATTTGGAGAGCTTACCAGCACTCTCCCGCCCATAACCGTGCCCGCATGGGCTGCCATGATGTCCAGCAAAGACCCAGGTCAGTTGGGCATCTATGGTTTCAGAAACAGAGCGGATTATTCCTATGACAATCTATCCATAGTTTTTTCCAGAAATGTAAAAGAGCCGTTAATTTGGGACATTCTTGGGCAAAAGAAAAAGAAGTCTGTGGTTTTGGGGTTCCCGCCGAGCTATCCTGTTCGACCTTTGAACGGCTGGGCAATTTCCTGTTTTCTTACTCCAAGCGCAAAGAGCGAATATGCATACCCTCCCGAATTGAAGAAAGAGCTTGAAGAGCAAGTGGGACCCTACATTCCCGATGTAATGAATTTTCGCACTGACAACAAAGATGATTTGCTGAAGCAAATTTATGAGATGGCGGACAACCATTACGAGTACGCGAAGTATCTTTTAAAAAACAAGGACTGGGACTTTTTTTCCATGGTGGAGATGAGCATTGACCGTGTCCATCACGGATTCTGGAAGTTTTGCAATCCAGACCATCCGAAATATGAACCGAACAATCCGTACGAAACGGTTTTAAAAGATTTGTATGTTTATACCGATAAAAAACTTGGCGAACTGATGGAATGCCTTGATGATAACACCAGCATCCTGGTTGTTTCCGACCATGGCGCAAAAACCATGGTTGGAGGAATCTGCATCAATGAATGGCTGATTCAAGAAGGGTATCTTACTCTTGAAAAAAAACCGGAGAAGATACAAAAGATTTCGGATTTGGGCGTCAAGTGGGATCAAACTCGCGCCTGGGGAGAGGGAGGATATTATGCGCGTATTTTCCTGAATGTGAAAGGACGCGAGCCGGAAGGAGCTATTGAGTCAGCGGATTATAAAACCGTCAGGTCCGAACTAAAAGAAAAATTGGAGAACATGAAAGATCATGAGGGCAACCACATGGGAACAAAAGTATATTTCCCTGAGGAAATCTATAAGGACGTGAAAAACATTGCCCCGGACTTAATCGTGCTATTCGGCAATCTTACCTGGCGGTCGGTGGGTACTGTGGGATATGGAAGTATCTATACCTTCGCCAATGACACAGGTCCTGATGACGCAAACCACGCCATGGAAGGAATGTATGTCTTAAGCGGTAAGGGTTGCGATGGAGGAGCTTCCGGCGGAAAATACAAAGAGAGAGAGATATACGACATCGCGCCCACGATCCTTGATCAGTTTGGCTTAGAGGCCCCGGATGATTACATCGGCACGGCCATTCAAAAATAAGGACCATTTAGAAATATGTTGTTCAAAAACCTATCTTACAATTTAAAAAAAATATTGCCCTTCAAGTTCATTATAGGCATTCTCTTTTTTGTAAGCCCTCCATCCGCTTTTGCGTACATCGGTCCGGGTGCCGGGTTCGCAGTGGCAACGTCTCTTTTCCTGACAATAGCAACTCTCTTCTTGGCTATTTTGGGTATTCTCTTATGGCCCATCAAAAAGCTCTACAAAAAGATCAAGACAAGAAAACTGAAAAAAATTTCTTCCTACTGCTTCACAAAAAAGAAGGTGGTCATCCTTGGCTTCGACGGAATGGACTATTCCCTGCTCAGCAATTTCATCAAAGAAGGAAAGCTTCCAACCTTATCTCGATTATCCAAGACCGGTACCTTTACCAAGCTCATATCCACCAACCCACCGGAATCGCCGGTGGCCTGGTCATCCTTTATGACCGGCTGCAATCCAGGCAAACATAACATTTTTGATTTCCTGGCGCGTGATCCTCAAAACTATTTGCCTCAACTGTCTCTTGCGGAGGTGAAGCCTCCAAAATTTACCCTGCCTGTGGGTAAATATAAGGTACCGCTGGTGCCTGGCCCCATCATCGGCAAACGCAAGGGCATACCCTTTTGGGAGCTTTTAGGAGAGCGAGATATCAATACTGCCGTTCTCCGCGTTCCTGTCACTTTCCCACCCGGAAAATATAACGGGGCAATTCTCTCCTCCATGGGAGTGCCCGACCTGTTGGGTTCTCAAGGTACCTTTACCTTTTACACAACAGACGAATCCAAAACTGGGAAAGGGGAAGGCGGTGGCGGTGTTATTATTAAAGTTGATAAGAATGGGAAGACAGTAGAAACCCATCTGCCTGGACCCAAAAATTCGCTCTTAAAAACTCAACCGCAGACTACAAACCCCATGAAGATTGAAGTAAATGAAACTGCGGGAATAGCCATTGTCCGGCTGCCCCAGCAAGGGGAATCTTTTGATCTCCACGTGGGGAAGTATTCGCCATGGGTTGAGGTGGTGTTTCCCATGGGCTTGGGGATCAAGGCCAACGGCATTTGTAAGTTTTATTTAAAATCCGTTGCACCGGAATTCGAGCTTTATGTAACCCCCATCAACATTCACCCGGAAAAACCATCTATGCCTGTTTCCCATCCCGGGTTCTACAGCAGATACCTTTCCCTGGCTTCGGGCCGGTTTTCAACATTGGGGCTCGCAGAAGATACCTGGGCCTTGAACAAGGAGTGCATAAGCGAAGAAGCTTTCCTTCAACAGTGCTACGGTTATCTTGACGAAAGAGAAAAGGTCTTTTTTCACGAACTGGATAAATTGAATAGAGGCTGCCTTGTGCAGGTATTTGACTCAACGGACCGCATTCAGCATATGTTTTGGCAGTATATCGATAAAGAACATCCCAAATTCAACCCGGAGAAAGCGGCAAAATATAAAGATGAAATTTTAAAAATCTATGATCGTATGGATAAAATCACCGAGCAGGTTCTTTCCAAAACGGATGAAGATACCACGCTTTATATATTGTCCGACCATGGCTTCAAAACATTTAGATACGGCATGAACGTAAACACGTGGCTGAAAAAGGAAGGGTATCTTACGTTAAAAAATGACGCGGAAGATGACGCCAAATTTTTTCGCAATGTTGACTGGACAAAGACCAAAGCCTACTCCATAGGACTAAGCGGCATTTATCTGAATGTTGCTAAGAGGGAAAGGCATGGGATAGTGCCGGAAAATAAAGCCGATGCCCTGATAAGCGAAATTTCCGGTAAACTTCTGGAGTTCAAGCATCCGGGAAAGGAAATATCTCCGCTTCATAGCGTAAAAAATAAAAAAGAGTGTTATACCGGTGAATATCTGGATGGCGCTCCTGATATGGTTTTGGGTTTCCGGCCGGGATACCGTGTTTCCTGGCACACAGCCCTGGGTGGTACTCCGGCGGATGCTATTATTGAGGAAAATCATACGCACTGGAGCGGTGACCACTGCCTGGATCCCGAACTGGTACCGGGTATCTTTTTGAGTAGTAAAAAGTTAAGCGGAGATCTTTCCAGAGGAGTTTCCATTATGGACATAGCGCCCACAATCCTCAAGGAATTTGAAATTGATCCGCCGGAAATAATGGATGGAAAATCGCTGATATAAAAAAACCTATAGTAACCATTAATTTTACTAATTACACAAATGAAAAATGACACTAAAATATTTTAAAATCTTATCTGCTGTTTTCTTTTCTTTAGCGGTTTTAATTGCGGCTTGCACAAAACCCGGCTACCCGGATAAGAAGGTCGTCGTTCTTGGCTTCGACGGGCTTGACCCCCGGATTGTAAAAAAAATGGCTGATGAAGGAAAGCTGCCGAATTTTAAAAGATTAATGGAGCAGGGAAGTTTTTCGAGTCTCAAGACTACGCTGCCGCCACAAAGCCCTGTTGCCTGGTCAACTTTTGCAACCGGAACCAATCCCGGCAGCCATAACATTTTCGATTTTCTCGCGCGTGATCCTGAAACCTATCTTCCAAAGCTAACCATCACGGAAGTAGAAAGTCCCAGGTCTTTAAAGATCGGCTCATACTCCATTCCCGTGGGAAGCCCGAATCTTATTGCCTACAGACAGGGGACCCCATTTTGGGAAATAGTTGAGCAAAACGGCACCCCCGCCACGGTGCTGCTGGTCCCTGTTACTTTCCCACCTGACGAAAATGCAACCATGCTTTCCGGCATGGGGGTGCCGGATATATTGGGTACCAACGGAACCTTTTCGTTTTTTACCACAAAACCAGAAGATGAAAAAAAGACCGTTGGCGGAAAAATATTTGTTGTTGACCGATTCGGAGACCAGGTTCGGTCCGAAGTTTTCGGGCCAAAGAACGAATTCTTACAGGACAAACCCACGGTTACCCTGCCGTTCGTTTCAGAAATTCTTGGCGATGACAAAATTGAAATACATCTTCAAGGTAAGACCTACCCTCTCTCGGTTGGGGAATGGTCGCCCTGGATAGAAGTGGAGTTCCCCATGGTGAAGTATGTCACGGTGAAAGGGATACTTCGTTTTTATCTGGTGGGCGTTTCTCCTCATTTCGCTTTATACATGTCTCCGGTGAACATTGACCCCACTGCACCTGTCCTGCCTATTTCCAACCCAAAGGAATACTCAGCCGAAATCGCGGATAAGTTCGGCCTGTACTACACCCAGGGTATGCCGGAGGACACTTGGGCGCTGAATGAGTTGCGACTGGGCGATAGTGCATTCCTGGAGCTTGTGGAGTTTATCCAGAATGAACGGGTTCGCCTGTTCAAGGATGAACTGCGGAAGATGGAGAAAGGACTTTTGATCGCAACGTTTGTTTCATCCGACAGGGTTCAGCATATGTTTTCCCGCAGTATAGACGCAGAGAATCCGTTATATGAAGGCTCTCCGCACTACTCCGAAGGCAAAGACCCCATTGCCCTGGTTTATCAATACTGCGATAAAATTTTAGGTACCACCCTGGACTACATAGATGACAATACCACTCTGATTGTGGTTTCCGATCACGGATTTTCCACCTTTCGTAGAGTGGTGCATTTAAACTCCTGGCTTGCCCAAAATGACTTTATGAACTTTCTTGATTCGTCTGAGCAGGAAAGCAACGAGTTTTTTGAGAATATCGACTTAGAGCAATCCAAGGCGTATTCCCTTGGCCTTAACAGCATTTACATTAATCTCAAAGGGCGGGAAAAGTTTGGAACGGTAGAACCAGGGATGGAGCTGGAAAGGGTGAAGGCGGAGATTATCGCAAAGCTGGAACAGTTGGTAGACCCGGAAACCGGGCAAAAAGCCGTAAAGAAAGTTTATGACACCGCGAAAGAATATTCAGGGCCTTTTGTGAAAAACGCACCGGACCTGGTGGTCGGGTATTTCGACGGGTTTCGCACTTCCTGGCAAACCGCCCTTGGCGGCGCTCCAAAGGCAATTTTCGAAGACAACATTAAAAAATGGAGCGGAGATCACTTAATTGATCCCGATCTAGTTCCGGGTGTTTTCTTGTCAAATAAACCTATCAAAGTAAGTGACCCCGGATTGACGGATATCGCAAGCACCATACTTGCCGAGTTCGGAATTGAACCGCCAAAAGGAATGGAAGGAAGAGTTATTTTTAAATAATTTTTTTACAGGAGAGAAAAATTGTTTGCCTCAAAAAGCGTAAAAATTTCAAAAGAATTGTACCAAAATATTGAAAAATTAATTCAAGGATCTAATTATGAGTCGGTACCTGATTTCATCGAAAAATATCTGAGCGCGGAAATCCGTCAAAAACTAGAGGAAAAAGAAGTGGAAGACCGATTAAAGGGCTTAGGGTATGTGGAGTAAATAATGGGCATTCTAAATATCTTAGATTATCCGGTAGGGCTTCTTCTCTACCCCTTCCACGGCTTCCATCCTTTTCTGGCCCTGGTTGGGGTATGTGTGCTCATCACCTGCGTCGGAATGGTGGCCTATAAAAAGCTTACCGATCAGGAAGCACTGAAGCATATCCAGGATCAAATAAAGATCAGGTTAATGGAGATGCGCCTCAGGCAGCACACCATCGGCGAATTGATCCGACTCCAAAATGAAGGGTTGGCGTGGAATTTTCGATATCTGAAGACCGCGTTCCTGCCTTCCCTGGTAATTTTTGTTCCTATGGTTTTGCTGCTTCCTTCCTTGGACGCCAGGTTTGCTTATGCCCCTGCCAGGGTGGGAACCATTGTTCCGGTAGAAGTTGTGCTGTCCGATATGAAGAAAGGCATGGAGCACGAATTTAAGCTGGAAAGTCTACCAAAAGGGTTGGAGCTGATAGAAAAAGACGGCAGGGTTGGGACGCAAAATGTAATAGGCTGGTACTTACGCGCTCTGGAAAACGGTGTCTATACGCTTAAGTTTCGTTATGGTGAGAAGACCTTTGAAAAACAGGTGGTGGTATCGGATAAAATTCAGCCTTTGCAATGGGAGATAAAACCTCCTGGTTTGCCGGATACCCTCTACTCTCTGGAATCATCAACACTGGAAGAGGGAGCAATGGTGCAGGCGATCACGGTGGGATACAAAAAGGTGTACTCTCCCTTCGGTATATTTGGGTGGTATCCTGACTGGATTTACTCATTTTTGATTATCTTCCTTATTCTCTTTTTTGTCTTACGCCCTGTAATGAAGGTACATTGAATTGCTGAAAGAGTATTGCAAGGAGGGCAATCCCCTCGCTCCCTTTATGGAGGGGGAATTTCTAAGACGGCGAATTTCTGCAACAGCTGTTGCAGAATTAGGAGGAATAAAAAAATGTGCCTGAACAAAAATGAGTACAAAAAGTTCCTGAATCAAATCCTGCAGGAAATTGGCCGGGCCAGGATCGAAACCGCCAGGACCATGAACAAGGGCCTGATCACTCTTTACCAAAATATCGGAAAGATTATTGTGGAGAGACAAGAACAGTTCGGATGGGGAAAATCTGTCGTGGAGCAGTTGGCAAAAGACCTGGAAGACAGGATCCCGGGGCAAAAGGGTTTTTCGCCTCGAAACCTCTGGGAAATGCGCAAATTAGCGCTTTGAAAAGATGTTTGACTTTCGTTCGCTGGCTCCATAGTGGCGAA
>JAJDAS010000421.1 GCA_029261755.1 Nitrospinia bacterium | reverse complement strand
CCGATCCTGAAAGAAGTAGAGAAATTACAAACTCCTTTCCAGGTCCCATGGCTCGAAGGCCGAACGATTGAAATCATCTGGACGGCGTGAATAGGGAGAAATTATGACGATTCTCACTAGCGTGAAAATCGGTGTTTATTGAAAACCTGCCTGAAAGATTAAACGCCCTGAAGGCCCAACGGGAGCGGAAAAAGAGAAGCAAGGCTCTTTAAATTCGCATAAGGTGGGATGCTCCCATTGATCTTCATCAGGGCTTAAGAAAAAAAGAAAATACTTAAAACGCTTAGGAAGGCAGGAAGGACAGGAATAAAAAAAAGGCCTTAATTTAAGGTTTTAATTTCCTCCAGTTCCTGCCTTCCTAAGGGGAAAAAGCTTTAGGTTTTGTTTTTAAAATAAAAAATGGAAGATATTTTTTCATGTGACGGGATCTGAAACCGTTTTTCAGGCCGTTGAAAAATATAGTAGCTGAAAATTGAAAGGAAAAAGAGCGCCGAGTGGCACCTACGGGGTTGTAATTATTTCTTTTGGAGTGTAGCAACCGTGTTGCTACTCCGAAGAAACCTTCCTTATTCTTTTTTTTTGCGAGGGAATTATTGCCGCACTTTAGCGGAATAAGCGGGACCGTTGTGAGAAAGGTCGTGGCCCGGTTTAAAGACAGGCTTTCAAATTGACAAAAGCTTAAAAAAAAATACTTAAAACGCTTAGGAAGGCAGGAAGGGCAGGAAGAAAAAAAGGCTTTAACTTCAGGTTTTAATTTCCTGCAATTCCTGCCTTCCTAAGGGGAAAAAGCAAAACCTACTATTGGATGTCGAGCAATACCCAGGTTTTCGTGAAGGACTTCATCCCGTTCCTTTCATGTTCGCCTCCATCCCAGATGGCGAAGGCAGCAAAATTCTTTTCACCCTTTTCAAACCGGCCGCCTCCTTCGAGGGAGGTTTCGAGAGCCCTCAAAAAAACCACCTTCCAAACTCCGTCCTTGTATTCCCCAAGAGCGGAAACATCCTGCTGGGGAATATAGGTTAAAGTACCAAACCCTCTGGCCAGGAAGTTCCCTGCCGAAGAGCGATGGGACCGGTTTGAGTTTGGATTTCCCGAAACCTCCGCCGCGTAGTCCACTGAATCCAGGGAAGTATAGTTGGAAAAAAGACCGGGATAGACGCTTTTCGTGCCCTGAAACCCTCCTTGCACATCTCTCTGCCAGTCGGCCTTCCATTGCCAGATATTGACCATAAAACCCGACTCTCCCATAAACGCGGATCCCCGGTCGGTGCCATTGGAAGGAAATTGAAGAGCAGCGGCGTCGCCGAATTCTTTTAATCTTTCCCAGTTGGGAGTATCGTCCTTCCATTGGAGCAGGAAGGCGATGTAACCATTGTTGTGGACCGCCCGGACTTGAACCTCGTTGGTGGCGCCTCCACCTTTCGGCTTGAGGATGTTTTGCTCGGCTAGCTTTAAAACGGTCTCCGGGATATTGTCCCAAAGCTCATGATCGTTCGGATCCAACGGAATCTCCCTGGACCCGATATCGTGCACCGGCAGGGTTATGGTTTCGACGGCTTGGACATTGGAATCAAAAACAAGGAATAAAAAAAGAAGTAAAAAAAGTAACCCGGCATGCCGGCCTTGATCGGAGCGAAACAGGTTTTTTCCCATCATAATTCCCTCCATTAAGGTTCATTAATTCGCAGGGTATTTTGTTTCTTGTCCAGCGCTGGCCTCACATAAATTGGTTCTTCCTTTAGGTCCACATCGACAACCTTCTCGCCATTATCTGTGTAACCATACACCCGGTTGTTCTGAAGCTTGAATCTGGAGACAATCTCTCTTTGCATTCCGAAACATCGCAAGGCCGCAAACAGCTCATCACTGGGGTTGGTTCTCTTTTCGATGGCTTCCTCCACCCCGGGACCAAACATTTGAGTCAAATACTCCAATGGAACCCATCTGGGAGGAATATAGTAAACATTCGGTTCCGTTCCGAACTGCGGATAAAGGGGTAAGGCGATCTTTTCCTTGTGCACAAGGTAATCTATAGGGTTATCTTCCTTTGCCTTTCTTTCATCCGTAGTCAGGTAGCCTTGTAGACGAATTTTCCCCACGCAGGCCACCACACATCTGGGCATTTCTCCCTTTTCTACCCTGGGGTAACAGGCGATGCACTTTTCGCTGGTCCGCGTTTCCCCTCGATACATGGCTTTTTTGTAAGGGCATGCTCCAACACATTCCCGGTAGCCACGGCACCTTTTTTGGTCAATGAGGACGACTCCGTCTTCCCCTCTTTTATAGACGGCTTTCCTGGGGCAGGCCGCCATGCAGGCAGGATAGGTGCAATGGTTGCAAATCCGCTGGAGATAATGGAACCAAACCTTATGTTTTTCCGATGCCTCCACCCCGCTCATGGAGTGTCCGGTGGCTGTATCTTCGTACATATTCGGGAACCGCCACTCCTTTTTTTTCGGACGGAAGCCGCGGTAAGCTTCATGATCCGGGGCGGCCTCGAAAATGGTCTTCCCTAAATACTTTCCTTCCGACCAGTTTTGAGGGCCCAATTTTTTTAGTAGTTTGACATCCCAGTGCTGGGGATAGGAGCCGAAAGGTTTACTTTCCACGTTGTTCCACCACATGTATTCCTGACCTTTACCAAAGGTCCACGTCGATTTGCAGGCCATGGTGCAGGTCTGACATCCTATGCAGCGGTTGATGTCAAAAACGTAGGCTATCTGCCTTTTTGGACGAGATGAATCATAGACATAATCCATCTTCCTTTTTAAATGCCTGTTATAAACCTTGATCAGCCGTTGTTTAAGTTTTGTTCCCATCATGGCTTTGTTTTAACTAAATACCTGGTTAAAAAATCCGATTTCTTAAAATTGACAGAACGTTATCAAAATCGCGTATTGATGTCAATTACTTTTTTTCTTTCGAGGTGGTAATGAATCCGCCCTTAATAAATCTTTTCATTTCCTCATTGAGATTACCGGGAGTGAAGCCGGTCTTGGCTGGTTCCCAGGCGGTTTTTTGGTCCAAGCCTCCATGCTCGGCAAAAGCGATCTTCACCAGGGATTCCTTGGGGCAACCGGTCACCGTGTACATATCCACTTCATACCCTTGAGTCATTTCGTTCCCGAAATAACTCTTCAGGGCAAATTCGTCCCCACACTGGGTGGGATTCAGATAGGTTCTCACGGCTGACTGGTGGGAGCCATAACGAAAGGCGGCGGCATAACTACCCGTGGCAGCCCCTGTAACGGTGATTCCCTTGGTTTCATGGGCCTCAATGGATTTATGTGTGGCTCCGTACGCCCCATGTTTAACGTTCAACATTCCCCTGGGGTAGGAGGGATTGTAATGAACTCGAATCATGGAGCGGGCAACCTTATAAAAGGGATCGTCTTTTTTCATTCCCACATAGGGCCGATCCTCGGGGTTGGCGTCCACCCACACCCAGTCTCCATCTTTAATGCCTAATTCCTTGGCGTCTTCCGGATTGATGTCCATCTCCTCCTCCCCAACCCACGGAGTCCTTTTTTCATGCCGGTAGGGATCTCCAAAATTGCTGCACCAGATGACATTCCAGTCACTGGCGCCCCAGGAAGAGTGAGCCCGATGCCTGGGTTTTGGGGTGACAAAATGAAATTTCACACCATGTTTTTTGGTGAGGGGATTCGTGGTTCCCAGGAGTTTGGACCATTGAAATATCTTGTTGTAGAGGGTCTTGGCATCTCCGTCAATCTCATCATCAGGGATTCCATAATCTTTGGGTCTCACTGCTTCAAAACCCTTGGGAGAAAGAATGGCATTGGTTTGATAAAGAGTAGCTTCGACGGGTTCCCTGTGGAGGATCAGATTCTCCCCTTGTTTGATCCAGGTGTCTTCCTCGCGGTACAGCTCCATTCTGCCTGTGCGGGTAAAGAAAGGGAAGCTTTCCCTGATATTTTCCCAACCGGGAATCCTAGGATAAGTCCTGAACATCACCAGAACTCCCGTATCCCTCTCCATCAATTCCTTTGCATTGTAGCCTTTGAACTGGGTGGAAGCATCCAGAATTCTTTGCATATAAACTTCCACCTTCTTTTCCTTAACGAACTTGTAATGCTGGGTAAAACGGTTGTCCTTGGTTATTTTGGCCAGTGCTTCGGAAACGCCAAGGTAATGCTCGATATCGTGTCTGGTGTCGTACATTGATTTCAAAGGAGAAACGGGCCAAAACTGAAGAAACGGGTTGGTACAGGAAGCGGTCATATCGGGATGGGTGAAAGTAGACCAGTCCTCCGTGGCCAGGACGATATCGGAATATTCACAGTTCATATTCCAATCAAAATCGGTGGCGACTAAGAGTTCCTGCTCCGGGAGGACGCGCTTGATCACGTCGTACGCCCACTTGGAATTTCCGATCTGGTTGGCGTTATTGGTCCACACCATCTTGGTGGGCGTAGGCATATGGGTCCACCCCGTTGCCACCACCCTCCCCTCTTTCGGCGTGTCCACAATCAATGGCTTATCCCCGTGGGCCCAATAGTGCTGGGTTTCGAACCTGGTGTACTTTTGCTGTGTAACTTTCCGCCCATCGATATCCGGGTCAAGGGTCTGGTTGAAGGGATCTTCCGAAATGTAGGAAGGGAGTCCGTTAAAGACCGGGGTTTTATAATTTCCCGCATAGCTGGAAACGCAGGCTCCAGGCTTTCCCACGTTGCCGGTTAGAGTGGCGATGAGATAGTAGGAGCGATTGATAAGATCGTTATGGAGGTACATATTCATCCCCATCCCGCAGATGAAGGAAACCGCTTTGGATTCAACGATATCCTTAGCCAGCATCCTTATCTTATCCGCCGGACACCAAGCCGCCTTTTCCACCTGCTCGGGAGAATATTCTTCACAAAGTTCCTTGTAAAGGTTGAAAACCGTGCGGACTCTCACCTTGCCGGCGCTTGTTTCCACGTCATCCATATAATCAAGCTGAATATCCTTCAGTCCCATCCCCTGCTTTTCGAGTTCACTTACCACATATTCGCCGCAGGTGGTTCTTGTCAGGCCCACGAGTCCCTTTTCCGTCATCATCACGGAATTGGTCTGCAACTCCGGTTTTACAAACTGGGTCTTGCCGTTCATCGCCCCAAGAGTGTCTTTGTTTCCCCCGAAGCGCTCAATGTTCAAGACATCCCCCGGATCAAGGAGGGGAGCGCCGGGTTTCAGGTCTTCGTATCGCAACTGTTTCAAGTTGTCCATACGAATGAGGAAGGGCTGGTTGGTGAACTTCTTTACATATTCATCGTCCCATAGTTTTTCCTTGATCACCACATGGGAAAGGGCGAGATTCAAAGCGGCATCGCAGCCATAACGGATAGGGATCCAGTAGTCGGATTTGCTGGCCGTGGGACTGTATTCGGGAGCAATGACAACCACCTTTTTCTTTTTTTCCATGTGGGTCTGCCACCAGACCGGATCGGCCATCTTGTTTTCCACCAGGTTGAGCCCGGTGATAATAGCCAGATCAGAGTTCCAGAAATCATGAAATTCCTGGTCAAAGGTCTGGGACCCGTGGACCATGGTCTGGCCCGGCGGAAGGTCCGTATGCCAGGCGTAGTTGTCCCACAATGTGGTGCCCACGGATTTTCCGGGTCCTTTTTTCCGAAGAAAATTATCCAGAAGAGCCATGGAATTCCCCAATCGGTAAAGGCCGGCAAGCCTGGTGGCTCCCAGAAAAGCCATTCCTCCCCGGAATTTCAACGTCCGAATTCCGGCGATGTCTCCATCGGGATCTTTCATTCCATGGAGCATCTCCTGCGGATACCCCTGTTTTTTTAAGTATTGGGCTCCGTTTTCCCCGTTATAGGACTCGGATATATTAACCGTTGCCTTGGCGATCATTTCATACACTTCATCCCAGGAGACCCGGACAAAATCATCCGTCCCCCTGTTCATATATTGGGCGGGTGGTCTTCCGGTTTCCGGGTCACGGGGAAATCCGGCATCAAACCATTCCTTCCAGCCTTTCCTGACAACCGGATATTTGACCCGGAAGGGGCCGTTGGACCTGCGCATATAGGCCAATCCCCTGGGGCAACCTCTGGGATGCCAGGTCTGGGTAGCCTTATTCCCGTAAATATCATCCGCTTGATCAACATCGTAAGCCTGCTCCAATCGCGTAATTACCCCGTTTCTCACAAAGGCCCTCAGGCGGCAATTATGGGTGTCGTTTGGAGCGCATAGAAATTTAAAGGAGGAGTCGGATTTATATTGGTCGTGATAAACCTTTTCCCAATCCTTGTCGGGGTAATAAGCCAGGGGATTTTTTATATCCACTACCGGAGAGAGGGCCGCAAGGGAGTCCCGCACGGTTGCAGGTAAAGCCATTCCCGCCGCCGTGGCGGCGCTAAGCTTTAAGAATTTCCTTCTTTCCAACTTTCTCATAAATTCACCCTCCCTTCCAGCATTCCGACATTAAATTTTCCGTAACAATACCAAAATTTGGCACAAACATCAACAGGGGTTTTCGCTCCATTAACATTGGCATATTTCCAAGCTCCTGTCCTTCCCGCCCAATGTACAGACGGCAAAGGCAAAAATGGATACAAATAGAGTATGAACTTGTAATAACTCTTCCTAAAATAAAGGCCTGAGCCTCTTGCAGAAATATAAAACCCTGGTTATTTTTCGAGCAGGCGAGGAAATAAAGGATAAGGAAGTCACCTCCCTTGTATAATACTACTTATTAACTTAGCGAAAGCAATGGTAGTAAAAACAAGGAGGCAACTTTATGAAGAAATTATCACAGATGTGGTTCCAAGTATAAGAAGTTTTATTTCCTTATTTAGAGGAAGAGTTTGAAGAGTCTTTGGCAGAGAAGTTAAAGAAGTTAGTAGCGACTCTGGAATTAGTGAGGATTGAAGAGCATGTTTTTATTCCTTCTTATTGGCATGGTCAACCCCCTAAGAACCGTAAAGAGATAGCACGATCGTTTGTTGCCAAGACAGTTTACAACCTGAGCCTCACACGGGAATTA
>JAJDAS010000420.1 GCA_029261755.1 Nitrospinia bacterium | reverse complement strand
CGAATTTTCGCGAATAAATGCAAAAATAATTTTGGTTATTTCTTAATTCGAGAAAATTCGCGTCCATTCGCGGTTCCATGGTTTAGGTTTTAAAAGATTTTATTAGTGGTTATTAGTGAGAATTAGTGGTTTGCCCCGGTTTTAATTTTTTCCCTATTTAAATTTCTTCACCCATGCCCAACCAACCTCCAAATGAAGTCATCAAGATCTCTCAGCTCACCAAGGACTTCAAAATTAGTGAGTCCAAGCCGGGTTTTATGGGTTCCATTAGAGGCCTTTTTTCCTGGGAAACCAGAAACAAGAGGGCTCTGGATGGGATCTCCATGGAAATCAAGAAAGGGGACTTCGTGGGGTATGTGGGAGAAAACGGCGCGGGTAAATCCACCACCATCAAGATCCTCACCGGCATCCTCGTTCCCACCTCCGGTGAGGTCACGGTAAATGGCCTGGTCCCTTACGAAAACCGTATCGAAAACGCGAAAAAAATAGGCGTGGTTTTCGGCCAGCGGACCCAGCTTTGGTGGGATCTTCCCGTGGGGGAATCCTTCGATCTCCTGAAAGCCATTTATGAGATTCCGCACAAGGACTATGAAGCCAACCTCGCATATCTGGGAGAAATTCTGGCATTGAAAGACCTTCTTTCCGTCCCGGTGAGGAAGCTGAGCCTGGGCCAACGCATGCGCTGCGACATCGTGGCGGCCTTGCTCCACGAACCGGAAATTGTCTTTCTGGATGAACCCACCATCGGCTTGGACCTCATCGCTAAGGACCAGGTCCGCAAGTTTCTAAAAAAGATCAATGCCGAAAAACGCACCACCATATTCCTCACCACCCACGATATGGGCGACATCGATTATCTCTGCGAAAGGATTGTTATTCTGGATGAGGGGAAAATCATCTTCGACGGGTTGAGGGATGAACTCAAAAAACTTTATGGCCGAACAAGAGTAGTGGAGGTGGAGTTTCAGGAGGAAAATCCTGGTATACGCTTTGACAACGGACTTCAGGTAATCCGGGAAGAAAACCGGAAAAAATGGATTTCCTTTGACAGAAAAGACCACAAGGCATCAGAGGTTCTCACCTCCATCATCAACAGCGCTCCGGTAAAAGACATCTATCTCCACGAAGCTGGGGTGGCAGAGATTGTGAAAACCATTTATGAAAAAGTATCTTAAAGTTTCCGCCAAATCATTTCAGAAACAGGCTGCATACAAGGTCGAATATTTCCTGGGCCTCTTGAACGGCCTCCTCTTTATCTTCATCTTCACCAGCCTGTGGAAGGCCATCTATACACAGTCGAGCCCGAATATCCTGGCAGGGTCTTTCAATTTGGAATCCATCACAACCTACGCGGTGATGGCCATGGTGATCAAGATATCTTTTTCCATGGACGACAATGCAACGGCCCTGAAGATGAGAACGGGGGCCCTGGTGATGGACCTCATCAAGCCCATCCGGTACTACTATTTTTATTTAGCGGAGAGCTTGGGTTATTCTCTTTTCCATCTCTTCTCCAGGGGAATCCCCCTCTTGGTTTTTAGTCTTTTCATTTTCAATATTCATCTGCCGACCCGACCGGAGAACTATCTTCTGCTCCTTTTATCCGGTGCCCTTGGCTACGGCATCCTGTACAACATCAACTATCTCATAGGGTTGCTGGCCTTCTGGTTTATTGAAATTTTTTCCTTTCAGCTTATGAAGTACGGCTTTTTTACCCTGTTTGCGGGTGGAATCCTCCCAATCGATTTTTTCCCGGATGCCATAAAGCCTTTTATCGCCTGTTTGCCTTTCCCTCATATTCTCTATACGCCCACGGCCATATTCATGGGCCATTTGCCAGCGGAAGAGATTTGGCCCGCCATAACCACCCAACTTGTGTGGGTGATTCTGCTTTCCTTCTGTTCCTCGCTGGGGTGGAGAGCAGCCATTAAAAAATTGGTGGTGCAAGGTGGATGAACCTTGGTCACTATTAAAAGGTTGAAAAACTGGTCTACGGGGATAAGAAATTTGTGGATTTCCGGTAAGGCCATTGGATATGCTTCATTGTACTTTATTCGTTGGTTGTGAGAAAATTCTCTGACACAGTATTTTGAACATTTTTTTGTTTCTAAATAAATCACTCAATTTATGTACAATACTTTTTACAAAATGATCTTTTTCCCCTTATTTTTACTAGTTTTTTTTGCTGTGGGATGCGGAAATGATAATAATAACAATACCACGAACTCCTCAGTCCTTTTTTTGGATATGGTAAGTACTTCAAAAACAATTAAAACTAACATACCGGACAAATTTAAATTGAAGAAATTAACAGTTGAAAATGGTTGGACATCAGAGGGAAAAAACAAGAAAGATATTTGGCCTTTGAGCAACCAGCTTAAGGACCTGAAAAAAGGCATATTGGATATCAATTTCAGCTTTAAAATGAGAGAGGAACTCCCTGAGAAATATAGAGAAACAATGGGATCCAAGGAGCGAGAGGATATTTATTATCAAAAACTTTCTAAAGCAACTCTTCAAAAAATGTTAGATAATAAAAGCTGGTCAACTCTTTCCGGAGATTGGTCTTTTAATTCGTTTATCCATGGGAATATAGCAAAAAATAATAAGAATGTGCCAATTGATCATTTAGCTAGTGGTGGGGTTGCTCTTTATACACCCGAAAAAATTAGGGATGGAGCCATCAGTTTGAAATTTAAATTTTTAAATAAAGATGCTACTGATTCTCATTATTTTGGCATTGGTTTTAGGATGGACAAAAAACTGTCGGGGAACCTTTTAAGTTTCAGCAAAAGAGGAAATATTAAATTTTCAACTTTTAAGGAAGGAAGGTATCAGGCTGGGGTCATAAGCGCTGACTCTAATGCAGAGCGCTCCGCACTCTTTAGAAATAATGAGGTACGGGTTGAAATATTTTTTCATGATAGAAAGGTTAAGGTTTTTATTGTAAATAAAGAATCTACCTATGCTCTTGTTTTGCCGGATGTGACCTTTCAAGATGGTTTTATAGGGTTTTTCACAAACACGGAGGTTAAAGTAGAAAACCCCCTATATAGCAGGATACTTCTACCTAAAAGGGAAAATTTTTTAGAGCTTAATTCAAAATTAATCGGATTGTCTATTAAACCTGATGGGTCCTTTAAGCTAAACAAGAATGGGCCTGACGGTGGAAAGGATCTTAGCTCAGGTTTCCTCCCTTTTTTTCACAAGAATGTCCTCAACAAGCATTCACACAATTTACAAATTGTTAACAAGGGTCAAGAATCTTCCTTTTTTTTGAATGATGTACTATTAAAAAAAATGAATGGCACTGAAAATTTATTTTCTCAAATGAATTTTTATACTAATGATAAATCTCAAGTAACTATTAGCGATATCAGCGTTTTAAAAGCCAAGGGCACGGATTTCACCTATAGCGACTTAAAAAATTTTAGGGATATAAGAAGGGTAAAGAATAATTTTAAGTGGCGGGAAAATGAGAGAGCCCCGGATATTATAATGGGAAAATATAAAGTTCCAAAAGATAGGCCATTTGCTATTCGCGGGATTTTGGTAAATTCTCCATCTGAAATGAAATTTCCTGTTCAAATTCCACCAGATTCGTTTTTAAATTTTGGAATTTGTCTTCCAGAGGAATTAAAAGGAAAAAGTGAACCTGTGACTTTCAAAATAATTTTAGTTGATTCGGAAAATAACCAAAATACTATTTTTTCCCAGGAATTGGTTGATATAGATAGGAATTATCAGTGGTTGAACTTTGATATGGATCTTCCCAATTATGCTGGTTTTAAAGGCGAAATAGCCTTTGTCACTGAAGCAAAAGATAAAGAAGGGGGGAAGTTATCAAGGTTGGGAGTTTGGGGAGAACCGGGTATTTTTCAAAGAAGAACTGAAAACGAATTTAATGTCATTCTTATTTCAATTGATACTTTGAGAGCTGACCAGCTGGGCTCCTATGGAGCAACGAAAAATATAAGCCCGAATATCGACTCCTTTGCCAAGGAAGGGACTTTGTTTCTTAATGCATATTCACAGGCTTCATGGACATTACCTTCCCATTTATCTTTATTCACTTCCTTATATCCATCCGTTTTCCTGAGAGAAAGTTTGTCCCTGTCAACCCCATCTTTAAGCATTGCTTCCATTTTAGGAAAAAATGGATATATAGTACATGGTGTTACCGGAGGTGGATATGTTAGTTCCGATTTGGGGTTCTCCCATGGCTTTAATGCAGGGTACAGATCAATCGCGCCAATTGATGAAGCTCTGAATGAAACCAACGCTTGGATAAATATACATAACAAGGATAAGTTCTTTATCTTTTTTCATACTTACGAAGTACATGAATACGGAAATTACGGTGAACATGGAAAAATTGAAACATATCAAGCAAGTATTAAATCCATGGATAGGTACTTCGGGTCTTTTATTGAACATTTAAAAAAGTTGAATATTTTAAATAAAACATTGATTGTGTTGACCAGCGACCATGGAGAAGAGTTTTACGAGCATGGTAGGACGGGGCATGGCCATTCCCTTTTTAACGAGTTATTGCATATTCCATTAATATTTAGGTTCCCAGGGAAAATACCCCAAAATATCAAAATTCCCTATCAAGTAAGCTCCATCGACATTCTTCCTACTATTTTAGATATGTTGAAGATAAAAAAATCGAACCTGGTTACAGGAAAAAGTTTAACTGATTTTTTTAGTGGGTCTGAAAATAAAAATCGTATGATTTTCAGTGAAACTGGTAATAATATGCCTACGGTGAAATCTTCTCATTTAAAAACCGTACGAGAAGATGATGTTAAATTAATTTTAAATGATTCTGGAGGTACCGGGGCTGAGTTATATGACATAGAAAATGATCCTGGTGAAACAATTAATCTTTATAGAAAGGAAAAGGAAAGTGACGCCACAAAGAAACTAATGGATAGAGCCTTTTTGATTTCCAAAAAGAATAAAAACTTAAATAATAAACTTGAGTCAAGAGCTTTTAGTGACGGTGGAATAACACAAGAAACTAAAGAAAGGCTTAAAGCATTAGGTTACCTTCAGTAGTGAGCGCTTCTACACTTGCCAGTCAAATGAACCCTCCGTTTCTACCTTCAGTTTTGCCCTGAATTGCGTTGCTTATACTGCTTCATCTTTCGTTGGTATTCATTGAGCTTTTTATCGTAGCCCCTTTTCTGCTGATCGTATTTTTGCATTTCCTTATCGTACTGTTTCTTTTTTATATCGTATCGTTTTTTCTCTTGCTCATATCGTTTCACTTTTTTCACATAAGGGACGATCTGCTTGTCGTAATAGTTCCTCCACCAAACAATGTATGGGCTATTCTTTTGATGGAGGTTGATCCATTCTTGATAATCATCAGGAGTGTTAACCCGCCAATATCGTTCTTGATAATGAAAGCCGTTCTTGATTGCCCAAGGCTTCCATACATCGTAAAAAAAGTGTTTTGTTTGTATGGCTGCCTGGTGCTCAAGACTCGTATTTAACTGAAACCATTCTTTCTTGGTAACGTTTCCTTTTATTGCTCGATTATAGATGTTTATGAACTCCCCGTCATTCTGGCTATTGAAGAGTTCAAAGATACATACATACCAAAGTTCTTCGAACACTGCATCACAAAGTTTTCCTTGTGCATCTTGAAACCTTTGACGAACTCTAATCAATACTTTTGAGCCTTGATAAGGTATAGCATGCTCGGCTAAAAACGTAATGGGTTTGTTTACTTTACCGCCGTCCCACTCAATTCTATAACCTATAACCCTTTTATTGTATGCATTTGCTACCCACTTCCAGACTAAGTCATCAGGTGACATTTTCCTTATAGAATCATCATCCGCAAGATATTCTTGCATTGCAGGACGGTCAGAAAGCATATTCCTTATCTGATTATTGCCATGTTCGGTATATTCATGCAACGGCTCTTGAGATGCTTTATTGCTCGACCGGCATGGTATATCACTAAGACTTATAACGCCGTCCTTGTCTACACATTTATAGAACTCAGCCTCTGCGAGCAAAGGCATAAACAGGAACATGATTACAAGTACTAGCCCCTTCATAATAGAGCTCCTTAAATGATTTAATAGAGAACATCATGCCTACTAAATAAAGCATTTTATACAGCCACCTTCACCAAGTAAATTGTGCCATTTTTTTACGAGTGCTCTCGTAATCCTTTTTTCTACTCTCCATTGAAAAAAACTTCAGAACAAAAAAGAGGAATAATGAAAAGGTTTATTGAAGAGTGCCTGATAACATAATTTGCCTGTCACCTATGACTCGGTTCAAGCCCACCCTTTTTCTCATTCCTCTGGATTTGTTAGAGTAGTACCTGGACATTCGCGTGAAAACACCGGCAAAACATGAAAACAGATGGAGCCACAATGCCGCACTTTGGCTCCACAGCCTTGACAGGACTATATAAACGATGATCTCTGTAAAAATCGAAAAACTGGTTTATGGTGGATACGGCCTGGGAAAGGCGCGGGGGAAGGTGACCTTTGTCCCCTTTGCCCTGCCCGGTGATGAACTGGAGATAAAGATTACCAAGGATCGGAAATCCCACGCCTTTGGTGAAATCACAAGGATCGTTTCAAGACCCAGCGCATCCATCGAACCTGACTGCCCTTACTTTTTTAAGTGCGGAGGGTGTTCTTTCCGCCACATGGATTATGGAGATGAGCTTCGCTGGAAAAAAGTTATCTTCCAGGAACTCCTGGGAGACAGCTTTTCAAAGGAGTTGGAGTTTACGGTCCACGGCTCGTCCCAGACCAGAAACTATAGAAACAGGGTGGATTTCCAGACAAAGAACGGACGGATTGGCTTTTTTCATCGAGGCAGCCACGATTTACTTGAAGTAGATACGTGCCTCCTGGCCGATAAACCCATCAACCGTTTTTTAAAGAAGATCCTTCGCTCCGGGGTTTTAAAGAAGAGTCCATGCCCGAACCGGATAAGCCTAATGAGCGATGGAGAGAAGGTTTATACACTGCTTTCCTTCCCCGGTAAAAAAGGGAAGCTGGTAAAGGATGTGGGGAAAATCGCCAAGGCATTTGCAGGAATTCCAGGAAATTCAGGTGTGGCCGTGGAAGGCATACCATTGCCCAAAAAGCAAAATGCGGGGGAAGGGATATCCAGACGCTTGAACTTTTCCGACGACAAAAGCTGGGAGGTATCCCTTCAGTCCTTCTGTCAACCAAATCTCCATTTGAACCGAAAAATGGTTAACATCTACATGGATGAAATCCGAGATTCGAACAATATTCTGGACCTCTATTCCGGTTCCGGTAATTTCACCATTCCGGCCCTGGTCCAAGGGAAAAAAGTGACTGCCGTGGAGTCCAATCCCTTTTCCATTTTTGATTTGGAACGGGTAAAAAAAGCAGAAAGCTTCCAAAATCTGGAGATCATTCCATCTTCCGTCATCGATTTTTTAAGAAAGGAGCCTGGCAAGAGCTGGGACACGGTGGTGGTGGATCCTCCACGGGAGGGCATGAAGAAGGAATCCGCCCTCCTTACCACTTTGGAACCAAAAAAAATAATCTATGTCTCCTGCGATCCCACAACCTTCGTACGTGATGCAAAAACCCTTACGAACGCAGGCTTTCTTCTTAAAAAATCATACCTTCTGGATATGTTCCCCAGAACCTACCATTTTGAAAGCCTGAATAGTTTTATTAAGTAGAAATATTTGACTTTTTTCGCCGGATCATTATTATCTAAAAGATTGAATTTCGATTATTCTCCAGACATAATTCGTGATAAAATAGTACTCAACGATCGCTAAAAAACAGAACAATTACCTCACCATATCTTTTTAATTCTTTCAATTATGAAAACATTCTTAGTATTAGAAGACGGCAGATCCTTTGAAGGGACTTCTTTTGGAGCGCTGGGGGAAACCTCGGGCGAAGTAGTATTCAACACCTCCATGATGGGGTACCAGGAAATTCTAACCGATCCCTCCTATAAAAATCAGATGGTTACCATGACCTATCCGCTTATTGGAAACTATGGAGTAAATGAGGAAGATAGGGAGTCTGAAAAAATTTGGGTGGAAGGGTTTATAGTACGGGAAGGCAGCAGAGTTTCCAGCAATTTCAGGTCCGAGGGGACCCTGGATGCGTATCTCAAGGACAAGGGTGTGGTGGGAATTCAGGGAATCGACACCCGGGCGCTCACCAGGCATATCCGGGAAAAGGGCTCCATGAAGGGGGTCATTTCCAATGAGAATACGGACCTTCAAAGCCTGGTGGATAAGGCAAAAAACGCTCAGGAAATTGTGGGGCGGGATTTGGCGAAAGAAGTCACTTGCTCCAAACCTTATGACTGGACAGAAGGTTCCTGGAAGCTGGGAAACCAGAAGGAAAACACTCCACCCTCCAACCCTGCAAAAACATACCGTGTGGTAGCCTACGATTTTGGGGTCAAGCAGAACATTTTGAGGCAACTGGTCTCCAACGGATGCCAGGTCCATGTGGTACCCGCTTCCACTCCCTGGGAAGAACTGCTTGCCAATAAGCCTGATGGCGTTTTCTTGTCCAATGGACCAGGTGACCCCGCAGGCGTCTCCTATGCGGTGGATAATATTCGCGGACTTATGGGAAAAATTCCTATTTTTGGAATCTGCCTCGGACACCAACTCCTTGCCCGTGCCTTGGGTTTCGAGACCTACAAACTTAGATTTGGTCACCATGGAGGAAACCACCCCGTCATGGACCTGAAAACGAGAAAGATCGAAATTACTTCCCAGAACCATTGTTTTTCCGTCAATGAAAAAGAGATCCCTTCCTTCATAGAAGTTACCCATACCAACTTGAACGATGGGACCATCGAAGGATTAAGGCACAAGGAATTGCCGATTTTTTCCGTCCAGTACCATCCGGAGGCCGCGCCCGGCCCGCATGATTCCCGCTATCTATTTCAGCGTTTTATTGAAATGATGGACTCTGCTTAAAAGAATAGAGTTTTGGGTTTCATGAGCCTGAAGCTCACCGCTGATCCACTTTTCTTCTTCCGCCAGTTGTATACATTCCAACGCACCTTCCTTTTTTGCATCATTCCATGTAAAATTTCTTTGTAATTGCTCAGATTCAACATTCCAAGGTTCAAGCTGGTCAACCGTGAACCTTGAACTATGAACCTGACAACCTTAGTAGTGACATTCTCTTTATGCCATCCTCTGACCAAACCATCAAAAACCTATGTTCCGCCCTGGCTAAGGGAGAGGAATTTACGGAAACCGTGGAAAAAGCCTTGCTGGAACTACGGTTTGAAGTGCCTTCATCCGCCTGGAAGAACCTTGCTGTCATATACCGGCATACCAACTTTGAAAAGCTTTTTCCTCACTTCTTCTCCGCATTAATCAAAGCCCTCTCCATTTCCTTCGATCCCGACAAAGGTTTGAACAACTTCGAAAGATTCTCGGAGCAAATTTTTGATAAAGACTACCTTTACACCCTTCTGAATACGCAGGAAAAATTGCTTGTCAACCTGATAGCTCTCTTTTCCGGCAGCCAATACCTCACCGCCTTGCTCTTAAAGGAGCCGGAAACTTTCAACTGGTTGCAACTGCCCGATACCCTGGCCCGACCCAAACTAAAGGACCATCTTTACAGGGAATCCTGGGAGATCATTTCCAAATGCCGGGGTGAAGCGGAGTTTTACAGCGCCATCAGAAAATTCAAAAAACGGGAATATTTGCGTATCGGATTGAGGGATCTCACTCGTTCCGCATCTCTGGAGAAGACGTTGGGAGAAATTGCCAACCTGGCGGATGTCTGTCTTCAGCATTGTTATGAATATTCCATGGCGGAACTAGTGGGCAAGCATGGACATCCCGTTTACCTGGACGACAATGAAGAAGAAAAACCTTGCGAATTCACCATTATAGGAATGGGGAAACTTGGAGGGTTGGAGTTGAACTACTCTTCCGATATAGATCTTCTCTATGTCTATACATCCGAAAAAGGCAGTACCAAACCGGAAAACAGTATGCAGAGGTCTTTGTCCAACCACGAATTTTTCACAAAACTAGCGCGCAAACTTACCGCCGCTATGAACAAACTTACCGCCGACGGAAGTGTCTTTCGTGTGGACCTGGGACTACGCCCCGAGGGTTCCAGCGGGGATATCGTTTCCTCCCTTCGGAGTTACGAGGTTTATTACGAATCCTGGGGCAGGACCTGGGAAAGAATGGCCCTTTTAAAAGCCAGAGCCTGCGCGGGTAGCAAGCCCCTGGGGAAAGAGTTCATGCTCATGTGCAAACCCTTTGTTTATCGGAAGTATTTGGATTTCCGCGCCCTGGATGAAGTAAAAGAGATGAAGGAGAAGATCGACAAAGAAGTTCTTTCCCAAAAAGGGGAAACCAAAAATGTGAAACTGGGGTACGGTGGTATCAGAGAGGTGGAGTTCGTCGTTCAGGTTTTCAATCTGATCTATGGCGGCAAGGACAGGCGTATTCGCATCAATAACCTCTTGAGATCTCTCGATAAACTTTTCAACTGCAAATACATTTCCAAAAAAGAGAGAGAAAGTCTGCGGGATGCATACGTTTTCCTACGCGAACTGGAAAACCGCATCCAGATTTCCTATAGCCTTCAAACCCAGGAAATGCCTAAAGACCCAAAGGAGCTGGGAACCCTGGCCCTGAAGATGGGGGTGAAAGGGAAAAGTAGCGAGGAGCTTGGTAACAACTTGCAAGAAGCTTACTCCTCCAATACGGAAAAGGTCCGGGAAATTTACAACCGGCTCTTTTATGAGAAGGAGTTGGAAGACGACCAGAAGCCCATGGGTGGGAAGCCATCTCAAGAAGATTCGGAAACGGAAATAGAGGAGCTTAACGAAGGAATCCTTTCCCCTTACCCTTTTCGAGAGCCGAAAAGGATTTTGAAAGAT
>JAJDAS010000419.1 GCA_029261755.1 Nitrospinia bacterium | reverse complement strand
TGGATTGCTATAATGATCCAATATGGCAGGCAAATGCCTGGAGTTTCAAGTACTACCATGGGGCTCTAAGAATTCTGATAAGATAACGGAAGACAGGTCATTGGTTTCGGTACTCTTTGGTTGCGGCTATGCCGCGCTGTGAAATCTGTGGTTAAGAAAGTTTTTGATTCTTTTTTTGTGTCTTTGTGCCTTCGTGGCAAAAATTTCAAATATCTTTGGCTAGTTTTTCGCGTTCTTTTTACTTACGAGCTAACGGTTTCTCCGAACTCTTCTTTGATTTTCAGGATCTCCGGCATGGCCTCCAGAAAGGCGGGAACAAGTTTAGGATCAAAGTGTTGGCCGCTTTCCTCTTTTATCAGATCTACTGCTTTTTCCACGGGCCAGGCTTTTTTGTACGGACGTTCGCTGGTGAGAGCATCGAAAACATCAGCGATGGCCACTATACGTCCTTCAAGAGGGGTCTCTTCTTCTTTTAGCCCTTCGGGATAGCCCTTGCCGTTCCACTTTTCGTGGTGGGTGAGGGCAACGAGGCGTGCAAGCTTCAATATTTCGGAATCATGTTCTCCAATGATCTCCGTGCCAAAGGCAGCATGCTGCCTCATGATTTCCCATTCTTCATTGTCCAGTTTGCCGGGCTTCAGCAAAATCCTGTCGGGAATGCCGATCTTCCCTATGTCGTGCATGGGCGCGGCATTGAGGAGTAAATCGGCTTCTGCTTCATCCATTCCGAAGGCCAACCCGCTGAGACGGGAATAATGGCTCATCCGTATTACATGGAGCCCTGTTTCGTTGTCTTTGTACTCTGCCGCACGGCCAAGCCGCCTGATGATTTCCAGCCGTGTCTCATGAAGTTCCGCCGTCCTCTCACTTACCTTCTCCTCCAGAACTCGGTTCTGATCATAGAGTGCTAATTGAGTTTTGATCCGGGCTTCTAAAATCGGAGGACTGATGGGTTTAGTAATGTAATCCACCGCTCCCAGCTCAAACCCCTTGGTTTCGTCCTCTATTTCCGTTTTTGCCGTTAAAAAAATAACGGGTATCTTCCTGGTGATAGAGTTGGCTTTTAACCTCTCGCAAACCTCGTAGCCATCCATGCCGGGCATCATGATATCCAAGAGAATCAGGTCCGGTGGAGTGGACTCCACAAGCTCCAGGGCTGTTGGCCCGTCCAAAGCCACCATAATTTCGTATTGTGCCTTCAGTAACCCTACAACAATATCGATGTTGGTTTTGGTGTCATCCACCACGAGCACGGTTGGTTTTGAAAGATTGCCCATCAATTTTCCTCCAATTTTTTATAACTGGTTATTAAAGACGGAGTGCAGGAACGTTGGAAGACCGGAGTGATGGAGTGGTGGAGTACTGGAATATTGGAACGTTGGAAGTTTAGCTGAAGAATTCTCCCGATCACTCCATCCTTCCACCATTCCGGTTTTGGGTCTTTTCCATCACTCCAGTACTCCATCACTCCGGTTTCCGGTCTCCGATCTTAATCTGTCTAATAAAGATCTCATAAGAGCTTGCGCTTCCTTAAATTGATAATCATTAACGAGTTTTTCTAGTTTTTTTACGTCTTTGCTTATGGAGAAAGGCCATGAAAGTTTGTTGATCTCCTCTAAAAAAGGAACGCATTTTTGGGGTTGGAAGGTTTTGAGCTGCGGTTCCAGCTTTTGTAAAGAATCGAGCAGGATATTAGGATCAGAGGCCGAAATCTTTTTCTGTCCGGCTTCATCGGACTCAACAAATTCTTCTCTCAACCTTTCCAGCGATTGTAAGACTTGGTCCAGCGCCCTGCAAAAGTCATCCAGCAATGCTTCCCTGCTTTCGGCTGTTCCTTCTTTGATGGCGGATTCCAAAGCCTCCGCCGCCCTGGCCAGTTTGACAGCTCCCATACTACCGGCAATCCCTTTCATGGTATGGAGGTTTTGCTCCAGGGTCTTGGTCTCTCCATTCTTCAACAGGGTTCGGGTCTCATTTGCCGCATTGGAATATTCCTCGCGAAAACCTATCAACAATTTCCTGTAAAGTTTTTCGTTGCCCGTGACCCGTGCCAATCCGTTTTCCACATCAATTTCCGGCAATTCCGGCCAGGGTCCACCCACGCCACTATTACTATCCATAGTCGATGCAGTGCTTCCCAGGCCGCCTCCGTTTTTGAATTTGATATATTTCCCCAGTGTGGAAAAAAGTGCATTGACGGTGATGGGTTTGGGCACAAAGTCATCCATTCCGGCATCCAGACATTTTTTTCTGTCCGCAGGCATTACGTTGGCTGTCATGGCGATGATGGGAAGCATTTTAGATTTTTGATTTTTGATTTTAGATTTGAAGTCTTTACCTTCCTCTTCCTGGTTTTTGGTTCCTCTTTCCCATTTCCGAATTTCCCTGGTAGCGGCAAACCCGTCCATTACAGGCATTTGGCAATCCATGAGAACGCAATCAAACTGAGACTTTTTCACCTCCTCAACTGCTTCTTCTCCGTTATTAGCTATACAAACGACGACGCCTGCTCCTTCCAGAAGCTCCACCGCCACCAACTGGTTGAATTCATTGTCTTCCACCAAAAGGATTTTTGCCCCACTTAGGTTGACCATGGCTCCCGGCTCAACGCCCTCTTTTGGAAGAGATTTATCCGGTTTCTCCCCTGGCAGGTCTGTGGAGGAAGCCGGAAACCTTTCCTCCTCTTCCGGTAACTGCCCAAAGTTAGTGGTGAATGCAAAGGTACTGCCCTTGCCCAATTCACTTTCCACATCAAATTCTCCACCCATCAACTCAACCAATTTTTTGCTGATACTCAGGCCTAGGCCGGTCCCACCATATTTTCTGGTGGTGGAGGCATCCGCCTGGCTGAAAGGTTGAAACAGCTTGGTCATTTGGTCACGGGTCATGCCTATGCCGCTGTCTTGGATGGAAAACTTCAGCGTCAAACGGTCTTCCTTTTTTTTCACCAGTTCCGTGCTCACCACAATTTGGCCGGTTTCGGTGAACTTCACTGCATTGTTTGTCAGGTTGGTGAGAACCTGCCCCAGGCGGAGTGGATCGCCCACCAGGGAAAGGGGCACATCCCTGCCTGTGGCAAAAAGAAGTTCCAAGTCTTTTTCCCTGGCTTTTTGTGAAACGAGAGTGGAGAGGGTATCCATGACTTCATCCAAATGAAACTCCACCGACTCCACCTTCATATTGCCGGTCTCAATTTTTGAGAAATCCAGAATATCGTTGATTATTCCCAGGAGAGAGTGAGAAGATTGGTGGACTTTTTCCAGGAAGTCTCTCTGCTTATCCGTGAGATCCGTCTGTAAACAGAGGTGAGATAGTCCGATAATGGCATTCATGGGGGTGCGAATTTCATGGCTCATGTTGGCCAGAAAATCACCCTTAGCCTGGTTGGCCGCTTCCGCCAGTTTCGCTAGCCGATGGGCCTCTTCCTTCGCAAGATCCGCTTCCTTTCGAAGTCCCTCCGATGTCTGCAGGTTATAGCTCAATTCCTTGGCGGCCATCTCAGCCGCTTTTTTTGCCTTACGGAGTTCTTCTTCATTTCGCTTTTGCTCGGTAATGTCCTCCTTTACCGCAATGAAGTGGGAGATGGAATCGTCTTGCCCTTTGATAGGGGAAATAGAAGCCGATTCCCAGTACAACTCCCCATTCTTTTTTATGTTATGAAATTCCCCGCGCCATTCATTTCCAGAGGTAATGGTCTCCCATAAATTCTTATAGTTGTCGGCAGTCATTTTACCTGATTTCAAAATCCTCGGATTTTGTCCCAGGGCTTCTTGAGCAGTATAGCCGGTTACTTGTGTAAACTTGGGGTTTACATATTCAATGTTGCCTCCGTTGTCCGTAATCACAATGGAACAAGGGCTCTGTTCCACGGCGCGCGACAATTTTTTTAACTCTTTTTCTACCCGTTTGCTTTCAGTGAGATCGTGGACAATGCCTACGAATACCCTTTTTTCGGCCACATGAGTCTCACTCACCGCCAGATATAGGGGAAAGGTGGACCCGTCCTTCCGCAAACCTTCTGCTTCCCGGCCCCCGCCCAGGATTTTTTTCTTTCCGGTTTTCATGTAATTTTCGAGATATTGATCATGGTTGCTGCGGTAAGGTTCCGGGGTGAGAATGCTGACGTTCTTTCCGATGACTTCATTTGGAAAATATCCGAAAATATTGCCGGCGGCGGTGTTGAAGGTTTCGATAATGCCGAATTCATCAATGGTGATAATTCCGTCCGCCGCATTGTCCATCACTGTGCGAAGGAATGTTTCGCTTCCCTGCAAGACCAATTTGCTCCGCCGATGGATCCAATGAATCACCAGCATAAGGATAAGGGAAAGGAGAATGGTAATGTTGATGATCCCAATGGTAATGCGGCGCATTTCATGGTAGGACTCCAACACTTCCTTTTCATCAATTTCCGTGGTAAAACCCATTCCCAGTTTTTCATCCCATAGCCAAGTCCCAAGAACCGGCACACCCCGGTAATCACGGTAGCTCTTCATACTGCTCCCCGATTCACCCCGGACGGCATGGGCCGCCATGAAGGTAAGAGGCTGCTGGTGGGGCGGGACCTTTGGAATGAAACCCTCGGTGAGGTTTCCTCCCGGATCGCGTATATCTATAGAAAGTAAGCTCTGCGCCTTGGGTTTGATGAGCCCCGTGGCGCGAAGATGCTCATTGAAACGGCTTTCTGTGAGGAGCTTTCCCGCATTGTCAAAGATATAGGTTTCGCCCGTTTTCCCAACGCGGCCGGTTTGTGCAATGCGAGTAAAGTCGTGAAAGGGGTCCAGGCGTATACAGAGCACCGCAATAACTTTGCCGGCTTCGTTTTTTACAGGCGCCGCCACGAACATGGTGGCACGATCCGGGACCAACCTTCCCGTCTCATCCGGTAGGGGCACATCCGACTTCATGGGTGGAATAATCAGCGGGTGGCCCTGAAAAACTTTTTCAAGCTGACTCTTTCTTTGCTGGACGATTATGTTGATTTCACCTACATTTTCATCCCGCATGGAGGCAATATTGATAAATTCAGGTGATATCAAAAAAATGCCAAGGGCATAATGTTGCTGGAGTTTATCTTGGAAATAGGTCCGAATTTCGGGTAAGGCCGGGCTGGAGATAAGAGCATGGCGGTGGTGCGTGGATGCAAGAAGAAGTTTCGTATTTTGAACAACCTGTGGCGACTTGGCCCAGGTTACGGCATCTTCCATGTGGCCTTCCGCCCAGATATCCGATATCTTTTCATGAGTGTACCGGAGGATATCCTGCAAGACGCTCACCGACTGTCGCCGTACACGATGTTCCACTTCGTTCAACGCAATCCAGGAGAATATGACCACCAACCCTAAAAAGCAAAGAAAAAAGATAGTCCAGGTTTTACCCGCATGGCTGGATTGGGGCATGAAAAGCTGAAGCAGGGGATTGGGATTTTTTTTTGCGTTGTTCAAAGGTTTCATGGAAAAAAACAAGAAAAAGACAAAAGGTATTTGCCTAGAATTTAATACAAAAAAGCCTTTTTATCAATGATTAACCTGAGATTTAAGGAGATGGATGGTGCAGAGACAGTCTTGGGGTGATGGAGGAGGTACGGGGTTTGGGCAGGAAAATAGTATTAACATTGGTATTGACTCGGGTATTGACAAGTGGCATACTTAAGGAAAATAGTTGCCAAGTAAAAACTATAAAAGCAAGGAGCACACATGCCTGGGGTAAAAACAGCAATATCAGTAGAAGAAACGTTGTTTGAAAAAGTCAATCAGTTAGCTAAAGAAATGCATGTTTCTCGTAGCCGCTTATTTGTTATTGCTGTTACGGATTACTTGAAGAAGTATGAAAACCAAAAACTACTTGCCCAAATTAATGCCGCGCATGACGATTTTCCAAAGGATGAGGAGTTAAGAATTTCAGAGGGAATGAAGAAAAAACAGGGGGAAATTCTTGAGACCGAACAATGGTAATTAGGCAAGGAGAAATTTATTGGATTGACGTTGGTGAGCCGCAAGGCTCTGAACCTGCTTATAGACATCCTCACATGGTCATACAAAATAATTTGTTCAATTCCAGTAAAATCAATACTGTTGTGGTTTGCGCCTTAACTTCAAATCTGAAAAGAGCAAATTCTCCCGGGAATGTTCTTCTTGCAAAAGGGGAAGCAAACTTAACCAAGAAAAGTGTCGTCAATATCTCTCAACTCTACACTGTTAACAAAACTGATTTGACTGAAAAGATAGGCGAAGTTTCAGAAAAGAGAATAATGCAAATTCTTAATGGGATTAAAATTCTCATGGAACCCAGGTCAGTTTAAGAATCCATTCCAAGGGCCACCTTTCGGTCCACTTCATCGCCTTCCGTCTTACATCTTCTCTCGAAACGCCTGAATCTTTTCGGGATATTTTGCCGCCAGTTGATCCGTTTCGGAGAGGATGATGGATGCCGCCTTTTGACTGAATACGGGGTCCATGGAGAAGAAATGCTGCGAATCCTCTTGGGCCATTTTTTCTATCTTTTCTTCTTCCAATGGCAATCCGGTTTCGGATTTTTCGTTATTATTGTTTTCTGTCATTTTAATTTTTTAACCACTAATTCACGAAGGCACAAACAAATCAAAACCATCCGTGAACGCATACGTTTTTATTCATTGCACAACCGGGGAGTTTATTTTCATATTGTTTTTTTTAGGTTAGGAATGCAGGGGGAAAACCGGGATTCAAAAAAGAAAAAAAAGCATGACCGGCCCGGTTCTAAAAGTTTGGAGTCCCGCCTATGCGGTACTCCAAGCCCGTTAAAACAGCAATGAAGCAAGGGTGGCATGGGCAAGCGTTTCCGGTTCTCGCCGATTTTTCCGATAGTTCCCCTCTTGAGAGGGGTGGCCTGGTTTTTAGGCCGGGGTGTGTGATTTCCCTTTTGAGAGCTAATCTTTACCCAAAAAACAGCACGAATGATTCATCATGTTTTTTAGGCCCGAAGGGCCAAAAGCATATAGCCGGGGGTAAGTTCCCGGAGGGAACGCAGCCCCCGGTAAAAAAACACACAAATTTTAAGCCCCAACGGGGTGAAAGGTTTTGGGTAAATATGTTTCCTTGGGTTGTTTTCGGAAACAAATAAGGCCAAACAGCCATTTTCTTCTTTCACCCTTGCAGGGCTCAAATTTTTTTACCTTTAAACCGGGGGCTACGCCTTGGTTCCCAAGGCTCACCCCGGCTATACGCTTTCAGCCCTCTGGGCCTGAAAATTTAAAAAGATAAAGTGGGTTTTTGGAAGTGCTCTTTGGTTGGCTTTGAAACGGATGGCGGAAATTGTAGGGCAAGAATCGTGAGGATGTACAACAAAACTTCGGGGAAGGCGCTGTGGAAGGGGAGGGGGGGGAAAGATTTTACTTGTCACTCGTCACTCGTTACTTGTCACTGCCCTTACAGAGGCATGAGAAAGAAAATTACTCCCCGGACCGCCCGGAACGGCCCAGGGAGCAAGTAAGTGCTCTATTTCCTTAAACTTTTTACTGCCGGGATTTCTTATTAATTTAAGTTGAGGGCCAAACAGAGCCATGTCTTTTATTCATTTCTGAGTAGTTAAACTGGAATAACAACAGGGTAACCATCACAACAACCCAAAATAGTACCATCTTTTTCTTTCATTCCTAAATTAAAGATTTCCATTCCTTGAATTTCCATATCTGTTTCACCACCTTTCCTTTTAACTAAAATGTTGCCCTCAAACCACCTTCCACCCATGTTCCGGGATTGGGTAGGAAGTGGTAAAGATGTTGAGAGGAGTTGAAGATGTTCCTCCAATTGAGAAAGACTTCAAGATCCCTCCCGCCGCCAGACCAGACCTTCTTGGAGGCAAAGAGGTCCCAGACAAAGTCGTCGTACCTGCCCTTTGCGGCTGAAGTCGCTTGGGAAGACATATTCCACCAGATGAAATGCCCCTTTAGGTCGATGCGGAGGGAGTCTTCATCCTTGTATTGGATTCCCACGTCCCCGGTGTATCGGGCGATTTGGTCCAGGATCTTTCCGGTCTCTGTGTCTCTTGCGTCCACAAAGGAAAAGCCTGCGTAAAGGGAGGTGTTGTAAATGGGGAGGGTTTTGGCCTCTACCTCCACTCCCTGGCGCCTGGCCCTATCCTTATTGACCCTGGTCCTTCCTCCACCCGGGAGGCGATCCACGACGATGAGGTCTCTCACTTCGTGGCGAAAGAGGCCAACCTTTAGCCAAACCTTTTCCAGCCAGGTGGTCTCCAGTCCCACCTGGTAAGACCAGACCTTCTCCATCTTCAGGTTGGGATTGGCCTGATAACCAGGGGTGCTCCCACTAGAGTGAGCAAGGCTCGGGATGCTGAAGCCCCTGCCCACCATGGCACGGAGGATGGTGGTGTCGCCCAGGCCCATCCAGGTGACTCCCACGCCGGGGCTCACAAAATTGCCGCTAATGCTGGTATGGTCATACCGAATTCCAGGAGTGATGGTGAAGTCTCCCCAACGGATGGTATCGTTGGCAAAAAAAGCCCAGGTATCCAGATCTGCTCCCTGGTTGGTAAAACTGGAGCTTTCCATGTTGCCGCTATCTATATCTGCACCCAGCACCAGAGAATGCCTTCCCTTCTTCCAGGTGATCTTGCCGCTGCCGCCATGGCTGGATTCTTCAGTGAAGAGGCTGGAGAAGCGGATTCTGTTGTAGAGATAGTAAAACTGGTTCACTCCCTGTTGGAGGGTGCGGAGGGAAAGTTGCAAATCGGCCCCTTCCCAAAGGGGCGTGTCCAGGTTCACCGTGGAATAGAAGATGTCGAAATCCATATCCGAGGTATAGCCGTAGGAAGGGTAATCCCCTGAGCCCTGGGCGCCTTCGTTGTAGCCCATGGTGTACTGGAAGAGGGCTCCCTGCCAGGGGTTCCACTGTAGCTTGGCGTAGACATTGTCCGAATCGAACTCCGTTCCCGCCGTGAGTCCATCCGTCTTCAGCTTTCCCACACTCAGGTAGTAGCCCATGCCCTCCACCCGGCCGGAGAACTCCCCGCGAAAATCCCCGGTATCCGCTTCTCCATAGGAGGTGGATACCATGCCCTGTGGCTTTGCAAACTCCCACGGGTCCAGCGGCGGTTTCTTGGTGATGACGTTTACGGTGCCTCCCAGGGAGGAACCCCAGACGGAGGAGGTGGGTCCTTTGATGATCTCTATCTTTTCGATGTGCTGCACGGGGATATACTGCCAATAGGCGTTGAGGCCGCCCATGGTGTTCATGGTGACTCCATCCATCAATAAACGGACATGCCTCTCTTCGGACCCCTGAATGGAAGGGGTGGCGTACATTCCCGGACCACCCATCATGATCATCTGAACGCCGGTGACGTAGTTCAGCACATCCACCAGGGTATGGGCGCCGATGGCTTTGATCTCTTCTGCGGTAATAACGGTGACGTT
>JAJDAS010000418.1 GCA_029261755.1 Nitrospinia bacterium | reverse complement strand
TCCTGATTTGCTTCCTGGCCGGAATCGCTGGTGGTAGCTGGATTATCTCCCGCTGGGCCAGGGAAGAGTGGATGACGCCCACCTTTTTCGGCTGGTTGATCTCAGGGATTGGCCTATTCGCTTATCTCCTCCTGCCCCTCATGTCCATATTGCCGGAAATGATGTTGGCGGCCTTTCAGTGGTTTCCTGACTCTTTTATCAAAATCACTTTATACCAGTTCCTTCTGGTAAGCGGCATCATTCTGCCCTCCACTTTGCTTATGGGGGCCACCATGCCGGTGGTGATATCTCTCGTGAAAAGCACCGGGACGGGAGTTTCGGATTGCGTGGGCACGGCTTATTCCTATAACACCGTGGGAGCTATCTTTGGTTCCTTTTTTACGGGTTTTCTCTTCATTCCGTATCTGGGTCCCCTTATTTCCCTGAAAATGGCCATCACTATCAACTTACTCATGGGAACAGGATTTTTGTTTTATTTAAAAAACTCCGGTACGGGAAGTGCCCCGAAAAAGAATGTTTCATATTTTTCTTTTTTGCCTCTGCTTTTACTTATTCCCCTGGCGGGGCAGACATGGCCCAAAGGCGCTCTGGATATATGTGTCTCCATCTATGGTCCTGAGCTAGCGGCTAAAAAGGAAAAAACCACCATTGGAGATCAATTGTTCCATGCGGAGGGAATCAATGCCTCTGTCTCTATCCGAAAGGCATACGACCACATCACCCTCCATATCAATGGGAAAACCGATGCTTCCAATGGACAGGATATGGCTACCCAGGTCTTGCTGGGGCTTTTGCCTCATTTGGCAGGGCCTGAGAAAAAGAAAGCCCTGGTGATTGGATTGGGAAGCGGGGTGCCGGCCAGGGTTTTGGCGGAGAGCAAACCGGATCGCACCGTTTGGGCGGCGGAAATAGAACCGGCGGTGGTGGAGGCGAGCAAATTCTTTTCGAAAGAAAACGGATCTCTGCACACCAAGGAAAATGTACATTTTGTGGTGAACGACGCACGGAATTTCCTGCTGAATTCGGGAACCAGGTTCGGCCTCATTACTTCCGAGCCGTCCAATCCGTGGATGATGGGGATTGCCAATCTCTTTACCGAGGAATTCTATCGGCTGGTGCGCCAAAACCTGGATGAAGACGGAGTTTTTGTGCAGTGGTTTCACCTTTACGGGATGGATCTGGATAATTTCAAGATGGTGCTGAAGACCTTGGCGAAGGTCTTTCCTTCCATCCAGCTATGGGAGTCCGGTTTCGGCGATATGCTCTTTGTCTGTTCCGAAAAACCGGTGCCATGGGATTTTTCTCCACTCCGCAAGATGGAACAGGATGACCCTGAATCGTACAAAGAGTTGAAAAAAACCCTGTTCCTGAATAAGCCGGATGACCTGTGGGCCTATTTCAACGGTGCCTTTCCCGCCAAGGTTTTTGATTTTCCGGGTATACAGATTAATTCGGACCAACGGCCTCTATTGGAATTCCATGCTCCCCTTTCCCTGTACAAGAATACCCTGCCCCAAAACATGCAATTTGCCCAGGAACTATTCGAGAACTTTGCTCAACAGGAGAAGGTGGGTTTTCCAGGTTTGAGAGCAGCCGACTGTAAAAACGAAACTTTTAACGAACAATCAACAATCAACAATCATCAATCATCAATCTGCCCTGTGCCGGGTATTATCAGGGCCAAGGCCCTGAAACAGGTTTCCTACCAGCAGGTGGAAAAGGCCGAAAGTCTATTGGCCTCCCATCCCGCGGAATGGGCAGAGTTGGATTCGCCCCGCGCCAGGATGGCTCTCATGAAAGGTAAATATTCGAAAGCGGTGAGCCTCCTTAATAAGTACCTTGATGAGAGTGGAAAGCACTGGGAAGAGCGATTGATGTTGGCGGAGGCGGCCTTGGGAGGCCAGGATTTGCCCCTGGCTATGCGTTCCCTGGAAACCTTGATGGAGGGAAGAGATCAGCTCAGCGATATGGAGATAGAACGACTGTCCGTGATCTGGCAAGGGGTGGGAGAGGTGGGTAAGGCCTATGAGGTGATGGAGGAGAGAGCCGGGAAAACTCCCAATTTTAGGCTGTACTTTCAAATGGGCAGACTCATGGCCACTCAAGGTGATTTTAATGCTGCTGAACGCCTTCTGCGAAAGTCATTGGAAATAAACCCTTACTCCGGCAGCACCATCCTTATCCTTGGAAATGTCCTCTGGAGACAGGGCAGAAAAGAGGAAGCCAAGGTATTCTATGAAACCTACCAGGAAAAATGGGAGGGGAGCGAGAAGATTGCCCAAAGGCTGGAGAGTATGAAGTAGTGGAGTATTGGAGTGATGGAGTGATGGAGTGATGGAGTGATGGGGCCAGGATTTCCGTTTGCCACTGCAATGGAGTCATTTGCCTTGGCATCCTACATCTTAAACCCCACGTTCGTAGTCCTTGGGTTTTCCAGTACTCCAGTACTCCGGTGTTCCCGCACTCCATTACTCCCTCTATAGAATGGGATAGCAGTTTTCTTGTACTCGGTAGCTATGCCCCGTGAACCCTACGTTTTTTTTTATGAGCATCAAAATCGGACAATTCCAAATAGACATCCTGAGCGGAGGCAAGTTCCTACTTGACGGCGGTACCATGTTCGGCGTGGTGCCGAAATCCCTCTGGAGCAAAGGGTGGGAGGTGGATGAAGAAAACCGCATCGAAATGGAGACCAATTGCCTCCTGGTTAGGGATGGTTCCACCACCGTTTTGATTGAGGCCGGAATCGGTTACAATTTTTCGGAAAAGGAAAGAGAAATCTATGGGATTCACTCCGGCGACCATATCCTGGCATCCCTGAAAAACCATGGGGTTGAAGTAGGAGATGTTGATATGGTCATCCTTACCCATCTCCACTTTGACCATGCGGGAGGAGTGGTGGATGCCGGTGACAATGGGAAGCCGACCCCGGTTTTTCAAAATGCAAAGCATATGGTCCAAAAAAAGGATTGGGAAGACGCCATGGCAAATTACGGCGTGATGAAGTCGTCCTACCAGCCTGAAAAACTCCGGGTTCTGGAAGAAGAGAAACTTCTTCATTTGATGGAAGAAGACCACGAGCCCCTGCCGGGGATAAGATGCGTGCTAACTCCTGGGCATTGCCGTGGGCATCAGGTGGTGATAGTGGAATCCGAAGGACAAAGCCTGGTTTTTTGCGGTGACCTCATCCCCACGGCTTCCCATGTGAAGGCTTCCTGGCTTGCGGCTTATGATCTTTTCCCCTACGATACTTTTCGGGAGAAAAAAGAGATCCTGGAATCCGCCCGGCAAAAGAACCGGATGCTCACTTTTTACCACGATCCAAAGGTAAAAGCGGCCACCATTAAAAAAAACGCCAAAGGGGATTTTTTTTTCATCCCTGTTATAGAGATATCGTAAGCAGCTAAAATAAAAATTGTTTTTTAACGCATAGGCGCAGAGAACGCAGAGATTTAAAGATGGTTTCATTCATTATGCATGAAAATGAGATATCTGAGAAAATAATTGGCGCTGCAATAGAAGTGCGAATTTAACGATTTTTCAAAGGGCTTGATTTTAGGTCTGGCTTCCCCTTTTCCTTTCAAAATCAGGCGTTTGAAACAATTCCAGCCATTCTATCCTTTGTAGCATTTTCCATCTTCTGTGAAACTTTTTTTCACAATTTTTTCACAGTACATTCCAAAACTTTTGGGAGGCGATAAAGATGGAACCCCTTTTAAGCGTTATTCCTCTAATTCTTTTTTT
>JAJDAS010000417.1 GCA_029261755.1 Nitrospinia bacterium | reverse complement strand
AAACAAGCCAAGTTAGCTGTGCTGGCATGCTTGTGTGTGGTGACGCATCATATTCCATTGACCCCTTTACCGGCGAAGGCATTTGGCAGGCAATGCAAACCGGTCATTTGGCGGCCGAAACGGCCCGCCAAGCTTTTGAATCCGATGGTTTGCTGACCCAGCGATGGGCTCAGCATTATCAGAAGCAATGGGACCGGGAAATCGGGAAACCGTCATATTCCAGGTTGCTCATACAACAGGCCGTACAGATGGTCATCGATCTGAACTTATACTCCTTCGGACCTGTCCGCTGGCTATTGACCCTCGGTTATGGCGGCGAACGGTTTGAGCTTACCAAATCGGTTAAGTGAAGATGTTGGTGATTTAAAATATGTCGTCTCAAACACTTGATTTTGTCCCGGGACAAATGATAATAGCCCAGCGATGAATCGCTGGGCTAATTTCAAATGCCCCCTACTGGGGGCGGGAAAATCGTATACCCCTTAAGTCAACGACATTGCCTTCGCAAGGAGAGGAAAATTCAAACCGTAAATCTCCTTTTGATTGAACTTTTCCCATAAACCAGTGAGGCTTCCTCTGCTTGTTATTTAGGCCCGGAGGGCCGAAAGCGTATAGCCGGGGGCGTCAGCCCCCGGAATTGGAAACAAAAAAATAAGCCCCAAAGTGGGCGACAGAAAAAAACCAAACGATGAACCACTACCCTCTTTTTATCTTGCGTTAAACGTCATTTCCTTTCAATCAACCCTTCCCCCATTCATATGGAAAAAATGCATGGCAAGCTCCCGGTTTTTTTGATTTGTGCGGCATTGTTCCTGCTTAACGTAGCCGCCTATGAACCGATCCGACATAACGACTTTATCGGTTATGATGATCCTAGAGATATAACCGGTAATCCCCATGTTTATGGCGGATTGACCCAAGAGTCCGTTTCATGGGCTTTCACCACCTCCTACGCAAGCAATTGGCACCCCCTCACTTGGTTGTCCCATATGCTGGCCTGTGACTTGTTTGGGCTGGACCCTCTTGGCCACCATCTGGCTAACCTGTTTTTCCACATTGCGAATACAATCCTCTTGTTTTTGATTTTAAGAAGGATGACCGGATCATTATGGCAAAGCGCCTTTGTTGCCGCCGCTTTCTCCCTTCATCCCCTTAGGGTGGAATCCGTGGCCTGGGCCGCAGAGCGGAAAGATGTTCTAAGCGGTTTTTTCTGGATGCTGACAATAGGAGCTTATATCCGTTACGTTGAGCGTCCGGTAGCAGGTAGGTATTTGCCGGTTGTTTTCTTTCTTACCCTGGGGTTGATGGCAAAATCCATGCTCGTGACCTTGCCCTGTGTTCTTCTTTTGCTGGACTATTGGCCATTAAACCGGTTTCGCGGGGAGAATCAAAGCAGCGGGGAGGTTTCTTCCATTTCCCGCCTGGTGATTGAAAAAATCCCTCTGTTTGTGCTTGTGGCGATTTCGAGCATTGTCACTTTTTATGTCCAGAACAGCGGTGGGGCGGTTGCACGAGTGGAAGATATTGCGCCCGGGCTGCGTATTTCCAATGCCTTGGTTGCTTATATCAGCTATATAGAAAAAATTATTTATCCAAAAGACCTGGTTGTTTTGTACCCCTTCCCCGTAAATGGAATACCTCTTTGGAAGCCTGTTATTTCTTTTCTTATATTGGTGGGAATATCTGCTGTTACCTTTTTCTTCATGCGCCGCCAGAGGTATATGGTCGTGGGTTGGTTCTGGTTTATAGGGACCCTGGTGCCTGTTATCGGGTTGGTGCAAGTGGGGATACAGTCCATGGCGGACCGCTATACCTATCTGCCCTCTATCGGAATTTTTATTATGATTGCATGGGGGGCTGGGGAATTCCTGGGTAAAGGACGGCCTGGAAAAAGCGGATTGTTAATATGCGGGTTAAGTACAATTTTAGCCATGATCATATGCACCAGGGCTCAAACCACTATGTGGAAAAACAGTACCGTCCTTTTTGAACGCGCCATCGAAAAAACCGAGAACAATTACGAGATGCACAACAATTATGGATGTTCCCTGAAGGATAAGGGAGAACTGAACAAGGCCATTAACCATTTCAATGAAGCCCTTCGGATTAATCCCCAATATCTGAATGCAAAAAGGAATAAAGGCGTGGTGCTTCTGGAACAAGGAAAAACGGAAATGGCCGTTGAGAATTTAACACAGGTTTTGCAGAGGCGGAAGGATTGGCCGGACGTTTACCAGTCTTTGGGGGAAGCCTACGTTCGTATGGGAAGGTTCGACTTGGCCGTTTCCCACTGGACCGAGGCCATTAAACGAAAACCGGACTCCGCCATTATAATGAACAACTTGTCTTGGTTGCTCGCCACCACGAAAGATTCGAGGATTCATGATCCCAAGGGAGCGGTTCATTACGCGAAGAGGGCATGTGAAATTACGGGATATAAACATCCCGGAATGCTGGATACCTTGGCCGTTGCCTATGCCTCGGCGGGCAAATTCCCCCAAGCTATTGAGACTGCGGAAAAGGCCCTTCGTTTATCCGGCTCTGAAAGTAACAAAGAGCGGTACCGCAAAATCCAAAACCGGCTTCAACTGTTTAAAGCCGGCCTGGCGTTTTAATGAAAGCGTTTGAAGCAATGGGGTTTGCATCTTGATTAGTGATTTAATCCTTATCGATCTTTTTTCCTCTGCGTTCTCCGCGTTAAAATCCTTTTCCCATCCGTTGCCTCCCGTCCATTCGTCCTTTTGCCCCTCGCTCCACGTTACTTTTCAATCCATCAATGCTTCAATGATTCATTGACTCAATGGTTCAACTCTCCCAATCCCGTACTCTTTCAACTTGGCGTATAGACCACGGGGGCTTATTTGTAAAATGGTTGCGGCCTTGTCTCTATTGCCATTGGAAGCTTCCAATGCCTGTTGAATGCTTTTGATCTCCTGAAGTTTTACCGCTTCTTTGAGGGGCAAGTTTGATGGGATTTCTTCTTCTACGGATTTTTCCGGGGATAGCTTTTTAAAATTTTCCGGGTTGATCAACTCTTTCATTGAGGAAAGAACTGCTTCCCGTATCATGCTATTCAACTCTATACTACTCGCAGGTCCTGGATAATGCGTCCGGATTTTTAAGGCATCTTCCGCAGTACCTCCCTCAGGTTTGTTGAAGTCTAACGGATTTACCGCCTCCGCTGACTTCCCTGCAATCAAGGTTCTTAAATCCTGGGCGTTGATCATCTTGTTGCTGGAGAAAAGCGCCGCCTTCTTGATCACATTTTTTAACTCCCTGATATTTCCCGGCCATGAGTGATGCACCAAGCTTTCCAGCGCCTCTTCGGTAATTTCTCCAACGGGTTTTTTCAGTTCATCATAAGCATCTTCCAAAAATTTAGCGGCAAAGAATTGAATGTCGGCAGGCCTCTCCCTCAATGGTGGAATGGTGATGGAGAATTCGCCCAAGCGATAATATAAGTCCTGCCTCATCTTTTTTTCACGGACGAGCATTTCCATGTCGGCGTTGGTGGCGGCAATGATGCGGATGTCCACATTCACCGGCTTGCTGCTTCCCACAAGGAATATCTTTTTTTCTTCAATGACATTAAGAAGTTTGGTTTGCGCGGAAGGGGGCATGTTTTCTATCTCGTCAATAAAAATAGTGCCGCCGTGGGCCACCTCGAAAAACCCTTTTTTCTTCCTGTCCGCCCCGGTAAATGACCCTTTTTCATGTCCGAAAAGTTCGCTTTCGATGAGAGATTCCGACAGCGTGCCGATGTCCACTTTCACAAAGGGTTTATCTGACCTGTTGCTTATGTTGTGTATCTCTTTCGCCAGGGTCGTTTTCCCAGTTCCCGTTTCTCCCTGGATAATGATGGAAAAGTCACTCAGGGCTACCTGTTGAACCTCCTGCACAATCCTTTTCGCAGCTTCGCTCTTGCCTAATAGATTTTTAAAGGAGGTATCCACCACCGCGTGAAGCCTTTGGACCTCTTTTTCCAATGTTTGTTTTTCAATAGCCCTTTTTAGGCTCAAGACAAGAACTTCGAAATCCGGTGGTTTGATGACGAAGTCATAAGCGCCCAGCTTAGTGGCCTTCACGGCGGTGGGAATATCCGCAAAGGCGGTGACAAGTATAATGGGCACACCGGGATCGATCTTTTTCAACTCCTTCATGGTCTCGATGCCATCCATATCAGGGAGTTTCAGATCGAGAAATATGGCGGAGATCCCTCCTTTTTTTAAGGCCTCCACGCCGGATTTGCCATCGCAAGCCTCCACAGAGTCGAAATCCGCTGCGGCGATAATTCTGCCGAAGAGATTTCTGTCATTTGCATTATCATCAATGATCAATACATTTTTCATAAGGCAACAAAAGCAAAATGAAAATATTTTACCATGAAGTTCACGCGGATACGAGGGTATGGCTTACCGTGAACCTTTCTTCCTTTCCGTAAAAAGGATTCGGAGTTTCCCTTGTAAAAAAAGGAATAATGGATGGAGTGATGGAGTGATGGAATGGTGCCCAACCTTTCGTTCCCAGACTCCGCCCCCAATGCCATTAAGTTAAGCTTTTTGGTTTGGGTTTGGAGTCTTTTTTGTCCCGGAGGGACAATCGAAAATAGCCCAGCGATTTATCGCTGGGTCTGCCGTCCGAGATTTTCAAGTCCCGTAGGGACGGCTGAAAAAATGATGTGTAATAGACTGGCGTTCAGTCGTCCCTATGAGACTAAATGATTTGGGTTCTTTAACCCAGCAATGAATTACTGGGCTAATTTCGGCTGTCCCTCCGGGACAAAACCGGAAAATTCTCCTTAACTTAACGCCAGTGAGGCGGAGCCTGGGAACGATAATCATTCCACCATTCCATTCTTCCATCATTCCAAAAAATTTAAATATGAAACCTCTCCGTGGTAGAATTGACGGAATTATGACCACTAAATCCCACTCACTTCTATTCTTCGCATGGATGATTTCATCCTCCTTCGCCCTTTCTCCTTCCCTCGCAACGGCGGAGCTGGAGTTGAGCAAGGAGATGAATGGGATTGTCGCCACTCCCTATGTCTCTTACCTGGAAGACCCGGACAAATCTCTCGCCATCGAAGATGTCAGGAAAGAACCGTGGACCTC
>JAJDAS010000416.1 GCA_029261755.1 Nitrospinia bacterium | reverse complement strand
ACAAAGAGTAAAGGAGTTAAAGAGGAAAACCGAATATTGAATTATTCTTTTATCCTCTATTACCCTTTTACCCTTTAATTTCGCACATATTAAGCTCTTTCCAGGGAAACACTTTTTTCACTAACTCGACTTTATTTTCCTCGCCAAGCATTTCATGCATCTCTTTCCAATCTTTTTTAAGCGTAAGTTCGTCAACTTTTAAATAAGAGCAGATTTCATAATCGGAATGTCCTTCTGAAACTAACCAGACAATGTGCGCTTGTCGCTCGGAAAATTTATGTTTTTTATAAATCATTGGTATTAACCAATTCTCTAATTTTAGTTCAATGACAAGTTAAACTTTTGCCAGGCGCCTTTTGCTTTTTTTAACTGCACGTAATGTGCCATTCTCAATTATTTTCATAACATATTGTTTTTTTTAATGTTTTTCCTGCTTTAAAGAAAAAATAAAGTAATCAGTTATTTTATGCATAAATGCATAAAAAGACTAAAAAGGTCTTATTGCCCAAAAGGTTGATGGAATATTTGCAAAAAAGCAATTTTATGCATTTTTGCATAAAGGGAAGAAAGATAAGCAAAGATATTTGAAATTTTTCAATTAAGCCGGATTAGCCCACGGAACACATGGAAATACACGGAAAGGCCCTTATTCATTTTTTTCTGTGTATTTCCGTGTATTCCGTGGGCCAGGAATTTAAGGTTGTGATTGTGAGATACGAATTCTCAGAATTACGGTGTAAGAACTGTTGGCGAGGGGTTATTTACTTGGCACTGCTATAATTCGGAGAGGTTATAACCTAACATTCGGCTTGGCCTATTGCTAATTTACCGGCATTATTAGTGTTGCATGCTATTCTTGCATTCCTAAAGTTGCCATTATGAGAAAAACCGAATACTGTGATAGTAACTTGAAGGGTGTTTTTTGCAGAGGAAAAAATCTGACCTTGGAGACCGTCAAAAAAGTTTTTAATCAGGGCTTAAGAAAAAAAGAAAATACTTAGAACGCTTAGGAAGGTAGGAAGGGCAGGAAGAAAGAAAAATTAATTTAAGGTTTTAATTTCCTGCAATTCCGGCCTTCCTAAGGGGAAAAAGGTTTAAGTTGTGCTTTTTAAAATAAAAAAAATAAAATTTAACGAAGAGAACGAAGAGAGAAAAAATTATTATTGCATCATGGGGGTCTCCATATCATCACTCAAACGAAACAGCCTAAACCCGAGCGTCAAAAAGCCAATTTATTTTTGAGCACTGCCTAAGCGCAAAATGGTAAGCTCGCTTTTTTCACAGAGAGTGGCAAGAGGAAGATATAGACTTGGGAAGTAAGAGGCGGTCTTTATTTTCTTTTTTTGCCAACGGGGAGTTCGATGGAGTTAACTTTTTCAGCCTGATTGGCCTTTTGAAGTCTCCGGTATAAACTTGAATAGTTCATACCAAGAATTTTGGCTGCTTTTGTAATGTCGTTGCTGGATTGCTTAAGCACCCAGGCAATGTATTCATTCTCAAATTCTTTGAGACTGGGCGCATTTGTTCCATCTTTCAAAAAAGACTGCATTTCCGGCTTTTTCAATTTCTTTGGCGCATCCCATTTCACAATCTTTTTTAATCCGTCAAGGTTGAGAATATTACCTTGAGAAGTGGCCACCGCATTGGCTAACATATTTTCCAACTCCCTGACATTGCCTGAAAAAGGGTGGCAACTTAGCACCTCCAAAAGTTCCGGGGAATAGTCGGGAGGTTCTTTCCCGAATATGCCCGCGTGTTTTTTTATAAAATGGCGGATCAATAATGGAAGGTCTTCCAAACGTTCCCGCAAAGAAGGGATGTGAACGCTATGAGTAGTAAGCCGATAGTAGAGGTCAGAGCGGAATTTCCCTTCTTCAACCAACTTTTCAAGATTGCGATTTGAGGCCACGACAAATTTTGCGCTTGTTTTTCTTATTTCGTCTGATCCAACCGGATGGTATTCGCGATCCTGTAAAAGATGCAACAACTTCACCTGAGAAGAAATTTCCAGATCACCTATTTCGTCCAGCAAGATAATACCATTTTCCGCTTTTTGGAGCAGACCATTCCTGCCACTATCAGCGCCGGTGAATGCCCCTTTTTTATGACCAAACAAGGTATCTGAAAAAAGGGTATCATCCAGCCCTGCCACATTGACCGCTATGAACTCGCCCGCGCAACCGCAAAGCTTATAAAAACCGCGAGCCATGATTCCCTTGCCGGTTCCGCTCTCTCCGGTTATTAGAATAGGGAATGGGGTCTTTAGGATAGCCTCCAAATAACTAAATATCGATATTATTCGGGGATGGGCGGTGATAAATTCCTCAAAAGCCTTGTGGGTTCTTGTTTCCCTTTCCAACAGGCTTTTTTTCAGGGCCATTTGTTCATCTTTAATGGATTTTAAGCGTATGGCGTTTTCCACTGCCGTGAAAAGACGCGATTCGCGAATGGGTTTGACCAAATAATCATGGGCTCCGGCGCGCATGCAGGAAACAACGGTCTCCAAATCCTCAATGGCGGTAATCACTATAATAGGAATACCTGGGAAGGTTGCACCAATAGAGCCTAGAAGCTCTTGCCCGGAAATATTAGGCATATTCAGGTCTAACAAAACACAGGAGTAGTGGTCCTTTTTCAGCGTGTCCAGGGCCATGCACCCATCAGCCAGGGTTACCACATTGCTCCACCCTGCCATTTCCAGGGTGGAGGATATGGTTTCCAGCACATCAACATCGTCGTCTATGATGAGGATTTTGGAATCGGGATGGGTAATTTTAGGAGTGTCCATTTTTTTTGTTTAAGTCTGAAATATAGCCAAAGATATTTGTAATTTTTTAACCACAAACAAATAAAGAACAAAAGCTTTCTTAACCACGAATTTCACGAATTACACTAATTTATAAATGTTTATTCGTGAAATTAGTGGTTCCATGTCTTTGATTTTAGTGGTGTTAATTGTTTTCTTAAATTCACTTTTTAGTTACTGGCAACGAGATTTTAGCTGTGGTTCCTTTGCCCGGTGTCGAATCATAGTCCAAACTGCCGTTATGGTCGCTTACTATTCCATAAGCGATGGAAACGCCCAGACCGGTACCGCCCGACTTTTGCCTGGTAGTATAAAAAGGCTCCATTATCTTTTTCATAGTCTCTTTTTCCATACCTTTTCCTTCATCCCTGATTTTTATAATAACCACGCCTTCGGAATCATCGTATTCGCCTGTTATTTCAATTGACTGATTAGAGTCAGTCAGGGCCTGGCAGGCGTTGATGAGCAGGTTGATGAAAACCTGTTCCAACTTACGGAAGTTTCCTTTAACCATGGGCAAAGGATTTATGTTTGTCTTGAACCTTTGGGTGCTTTTCTTGACAAGAGCTTCTACAAATTTTACGGCTGTTTTTATCACCGCCTCGACATCCACTTCCTTTTCATAACCGCTTATATCTGCACGGGCGTAATCTTTAAGACCGTTAACAATTTTTTCAATTCGGTCCGCTCCTTTTTCGATGAGGGTAAACTTTTTTTCGAAAATCTCCATAGCCTTTTCCAAAGGCATGCCACCAATGCTTTTTTCTATCTCAACCTCTACGCTCTTTTGAATAAAAGGTCTGGCTCCCTCCCACACCTTTTTTATGCCGGGCAGATTCAATATGATATTGTTGTTGGGATTATTGATCTCATGGGCCACTCCGGCTACCAATGTCCCCAGGGATATCAACTTATCAGCTTGGGCTAATTGATCCTGCTGGTATCTTTCTTTTTCCTCGGCAAGTTTGCGATGAGTAATATCCGTGGAAATACCGCAAACAGCACAGGGGGTTCCAGTGGAATCAAAAATGGGGAATTTTATGGAAATGTAGGTGTGAATCCCGCCATCTTGGGGAACCGTCTCTTCGAATTCTAATGGAGCGCGGCTTTCAAGGACTTTTTGGTCATTGGCGTGAAGATCGTCTGCCATCTCTTTGGGGAAAATATCATAATCCGTTTTTCCTTCAATCTCGTTTTTCTTAATGTGAAAAAGAGTTTCATACCGGCAGTTGATTAGTACATATCGCCCCTGGATATCTTTAAGGTATACCACGGCCGTGGTGTTATCCAATATGGACTGCAACCGCTTCTCACTCTCTGCTAACGCTTCTTCCGCCTGTTTCCGCTCGGTAATATCACGATCAATACCGCGATAACCGAGAAACTTTCCATCCGAATTAAAAAATGGTACCCCACTGGTTTCAAGAACAACCGGATGACCATCCTTATGTAAGTTGTAGTTTTCAAGACAGGTAAAAGGCTTTCGATAGGCCGCAATAGGGCCAAAGATGCGTTTGACCCGTTCTGCCTCGTCCCCGGACATCAAATCAAAGGGCGACTTTCCCAATATTTCATTAGGGCTGTAACCTAAAATATCGAGTATTTTCGGACTTGTGTATGTGTAAACAGCGTTTTCATCTACCTCCCATACCCAATCGTTGGTGGTTTCTACAAGGTTACGCCACCGCTGCTCACTTTTTTGCAGTTCCATAGTCCTTTCTTCCACTTTTTTCTCTAAGTTTTGATTAAGATCGGCTAGTTGGCGAATATATTTTTTTGTGGACAAAGCTGATTGAATTCTAGATTTTAACACAATAGTCTTGACCGGCTTGGTGATAAAATCCGTAGCTCCTAATTCAAAACATTTGGGTAAAAGCTCTTCCTTTCCACTGGCAGTCATCATAATTACCGGAATGTTTTTATAAGCGTGATGGGATTTTATTTGCTGGAGAAGTGTAACCCCATCCGTGTCCGGCATATAAATGTCCAGCAAAGTAAGATCAATGGAATGTTTCTCCAAAATTTGGAAGGTTTCAGTTGGATCTTGTGTAACGATAGGGGTATAGTTCATTAGGTTCACGCTTACTCTAAGAAGCTCAAGAACGGTTACGTCGTCATCTACAATTAAAATAGTGGACATCGTTTCCCCAATCAGAAAAGTTATGTTTTCTCCAATTCCTTCCTCAGCGTCTCGTTGGCATGGTTTGTTTCAATTGTCAAATAGGCCAATAACTCTTCAGTTCCTTCTATTTGACGGCTTTCCCCCAGTTCTTCAAACTTCTTTGCTAATTCCCCGAGTCGGTTAAACCCTAAACTTAGGCTTGCCCCTTTGAGAGTATGCGCCTCCCGGCTAAGCTGCCGGAGTTGTTTTTTTTCAATGGCGTTCTTAATGGAAGCTTGCCGTATTTTTAAATCTTTCAAAAAATTTTTCATAATAGGAATGGCTTCTTCTCCCAGTTCTATTCTAATTTCCCTTAGTGCGGCGCTTCCTTCCACCCTGTTCTCTTGATTTGGCAAAATGTCTTCTTTTTCAGCTTCGCCAAGCCAACGCAATAGGGCGGCCCTCAGTTCCCGACCCCGGAGGGGCTTGGAAAGATAATCATCCATCCCGGCTGCCATACATTTTTCCCTATCCCCAATCATGGCATAAGCAGTGAGGGCCACTATAGGGGTACGTCGGTCGGAACCATTGGTTTTTTCCCACTCTCGAAATGCTTTGCATATGGAGTAGCCGTCCATGTCAGGCAAATTGCAGTCCATAAAGACAAGGCTATAACTTTCTTGTTTAAGTTTTGCCAATGCCTCTGAACCATTTTGTACCAATTCGGCGTTCATTCCCAGGTGCTTAAGCATGCCCATGATCACTTCCTGGTTTGTGGGATCATCTTCAATCAAGAGGATGCGGGCTTCTTTGGAAAGCACTTCATTGATGGTCAACGGTTCAGGGGCATCCATAGGAACTACTTCTTCATGGGCTTTTTCAAAAGGCAAGCTTAGGGTAAAAATGCTTCCTTGATTGAGGACACTTTCCGCGCGAATATTTCCCCCCATTATTTCTGCCAATTTCCGGGCGATGGAAAGACCCAGGCCAGTACCTCCAAATTTGCGGGTGGTGGAACTATCAGCCTGAGTAAAGGGCTGAAACAGTTCATCCAATTTGTGTGACGGAATGCCAATCCCAGAGTCTTTTACCCTAAAGCAAACCTGAAAAGGATAGTCCTGTTTAGATTCGGCGGTTAAAGTTACCTCCCCTTTCTCCGTGAATTTTACGGCATTACTCAATAGATTGATCAATATTTGGTGTAAACGATACCCGTCTCCTCTAACCCATACTGGAACGCCGGGGAGAGCGCTGGTATGAAAGAGAATTCTCTTTTTATTAAATATTTCTTTGAAAAGACTACCCAAATCCGTAAGGACCTGGTGGAGATTGAAATCAGTCTTTTCCATTTCCAGTTTGCCTGCTTCGATTTTGGAAAAATCCAGAATATTATTAATCAGGTTGATTAGGGCCTCACCGGATTTAAAGATAGTCTCTACTTTTTGTCGTTGTTCGGATGAAAGCTTTGTTTCCAGAAGGAGTTCGGTCATGCCGAGTACACCGTTCATAGGGGTGCGAATTTCATGGCTCATAGTGGCTAAAAAGATACTTTTGGCGCGGCTGGCCTCCTCCGCCGCTTCCTTTGCCATCCTTAATGCCTCCTCGGTTTCTTTCCGATGCGTTATATCATGGCCAACGCATAATATCTCTTTAGTGTTTCCCTCCTTATCCAAAACGCCTTTGTTGGACCATGATATCCATTTCCTCCTTCCGTCCCGGAGGATGTTCTCGTTTTCGTTATTCACGTATTTCCCGGGATTTTTCCCGATATCTTCAATGAGCGCCCGCAGGTCTTTGTCGGCTCCATCCCTTTCCGGGACAATGAACCCTACAACATTTTTTCCCAGTATTTCTTTTTCAGTAAAACCAAAGAATTTTTGTGCGAATTCGTTAAAAAACAGTACGTTTCCTTTCGGCGTCATTCTAAGGATAATGCTGTTGACATTTTGAACCAGGTCACCGTAATTACTCTCGCTTTCTTTCAATTCTTGTAAAAAATTTTCCAAGTCCTTCGTTTTTTCCAGAAGGCGTTTTTGCATTTCCTCATGGGCCAGTTTCAGCTGGTTTTCACGCACGAGGAATTGCTTTTGAATGGAGTTAATATGTTCGGCAATGGGCGCTAACTCATTATCCCCTTTTAAGGAAATAGGGGTCGTGTAATCTCCATTTTCAATCCGTTTTAGTCCGTCAATAATGAAGTTAAGATGTTTGTTCATTGGCTATTTTGGTTGTCCGAGGGCAACTTTCTCTACTTTTATAAGTAAGCCACTCATATATTGCAGTTTAACATATTCGATCTTTGAATCAACAATCAAGATCTGCCACAAGAAACTACTAAACGGGCCTCCCTACGGTACTTCCTCTTTTTTGGCTCCTGATGCCGCTTGCCGAGCTTTTAGTTCCCGTAAGGCTAATTGAAAATTAGGCGCCAACTCCAAAGTTTTTGTGAAAAAAGGGATTCCCTGGGCTCCTTTGTTGTTTTCCAATAATTTTCCAAGATTGTAATAGGTTAGAGGAAAATCGTGATATAGTTCCTGTGCCTTTTCTAAGACTTCAACGGTTTTATTTTCCATGCCGGTATTATGATAATGAACCGCTAAACTGTTTAGCCAAAACGGCAGACTTTTAGGTAAATTGCTGCCAAATTTGCCATTTGAAAGCCTTAAATAAAAGGTTCTATAGTAAACGAAGTACTTATTTTGGGACTTATTCTTTTTTGAAAATTCGTAAAAATTTTGGAATAAAACATATTTGTCCAATGCGCTAAGACGATCATTGTAATTATTTACTCCCGGCACGGAGTTTTTAAATAGTTCTGTCACAAGATTAAAAGCAACTATTGCATTTCCCTCATTCGTAGGGTGGAGCAAGTCATGAAAAAATTCTTTTTTATCATGGCATTTTAAAGAAAGACCTGAATCAATAAATGGGAGATTATTAGCTGATGCCGTTTTTTTCATTACTTCAGAGTATTGCTGAAAAGTTTCAATTCTTAGTTTAATTTCTTTTTTTTCGTAGGCTTTGAAAAATGTCGTTACCATATCCGGCTTTTGAAAATCTTTATGGGACACCGCTATGGGTTCTTCCATTAAAATTAGCCGGATATTATTCTCTTTGGCTTTTTCCGCGATTTCCATTAAATTCTTTTCAAAAAACAAAAGAGCCCGGGGATCGGAAACCCCTTTGTCGATCTCAATAACTTTCTTTTTAAAAATTATTTTTTTCATTAATCTGTAAACGGCCGCTTTTCCCAAAAAAGAGAATTTGCTCTCCTGGTTCAGCGTATCTTGCGGGGTCCATTTCTTTCTGAAAGATTGAATTATATCATTCCAGCCCACGGCTACTACGAGAATATCGGGTTTATAATCAAAGAGTTCAGAGATTAAATATCGCTTCAACTGGAGTGTGGTGTAACCGGGAACGCCGGCGTTAATAACTTCGTAATTCAATTCTAATCTTTCATTGATCATTCTTTTCAAGATATTCGGATAAGTCATGGCAGGGGATGAGGAGTCGCCGAAGGTGGTTGATCCTCCCAAACATATAATCCTTCTCTCATCCAGGCCTTTTTCCTTATTAAATTCCCACCCTCTAAAACCCAAACTATTTACATTATAAAAGCCTTTTGGGTCTTTATATCCCGGTCGCAACCTATACCCCATATAGGGATCGGTCATTGCCATTGTTTTATTATCACCGGTATAGCTGAGAATAAAGTGGGCCGCCGTTTCAATCAAAAGAAAAGAGATAGATATGGCTATGAGACTATAGGTAATTTGTTTTTTTTTATTCATATCATATGAAGGATTGAAAAAGATGAAGTCTCGGTGGGACTATATTTACTTCAAAGAACCGCTTCAGCTTTGAATTTATGGGTGAGGTTCTATTTGGAAGGGTAGTAAGAAAAAATCAACACCTTTTGGAAGCAATGCCCTTGGCGAGCGCCTTGAAATATTCCTGGACCTCTTGGTAATCCACCGACTTTGCTCCCACTTCCACGAACTTTTTCCCTTTCACTTCCACCTGCCTGGCCCTCAACACCTCCACGTAGGAGTCTTTCATGTTTCCTTTCAAAGGCGACCTGAAAAAAATCTGCAAAAAATCTCCTTTAATAATAGTAGCGGTGCTGCGGAATTTGACACCTTGGGAAGAGATATCGGAGATGTAAATCTTGTATTCTTTATGAAAAAATTCCCGTTCCCGGATGATCATACAGGAACCTACTATGGGGGCTTTGATTCGGTCGCCGCCGCGGTGGTCATCCCCATTCCGTTGCTCTTTTAAAAAAGAAGTAATGTAGTCTTGAACATCGAGAAGTTCTTCGTGGCTCAATTTGCTTAAAATCTTTTTTAAAATGGGATCAATCATGATTTAAAATATGGTAACTACTCAGGTGTTTAGGTTGAAGACTGAAGTATATCATTTATTTCGCAATGATCTAATCAAGCCATTCAAGACCTTCTCAGTTTCGATGACCTTTGGCTCAATCAGGGATAAATCCTGATTGAGCAAGAAGCCCAGGCGCTTCGTCAAACTTAGCTGATAATGCAGTTCCCTTATTGATCCGAAAGCAATGTTAAGAAATCTAAGGTAATCTGCCTGGCTTTCACGAGCACAACCCTCCACAATATTAGAAGGAACCGAAACCGCTGCTCGCCGCATTTGTGAAGTCAAACCATATACCTCTTCTCTTGGAAACCTTGCGGTGATTCGATAAACTAACAGTGCAACCTCGTCAGCTAACTCAAAAGCCCTATGTTTTGTGTAATCACGTATTACTATTTTTTTTAAAACCTTCCGCCTTCAGTCTATCCACCTGAGTAGTTACAAAATTTGAAGGGTTGTTCACAGCCAAGAAAAAATCCATCTTCAAAGCTTTGGAGTTTTCACATTATTATGCCTTTTTTGGCTCCATTATGGAACCGGTTTTTCTGCGGGGAAAATAGTTGGGAAATTGCAGGGGAAATGAAACAGGAGGATGGATATAAACTGCGTCAAGGTTCCAGAGTAACGTAATGGCCGTAATTACCTCGTTGAACCATGAGTAATACGGAGTATTTCACCCAGGAGTCTACAATGGCCTTCTTGAAATCGGAGATGTTGGTGATCTTGTCCTGGTTCACCTGTCGAACCACATCGCCGGGCCGGATGCCAATATTATAGGCCG
>JAJDAS010000415.1 GCA_029261755.1 Nitrospinia bacterium | reverse complement strand
GTGGGGCAAGGAACATCCGATGCGAGCGGACGCAGGAGAGGAGGGGGTGGTGGTGGAGGTACGCCACCGCCTTCGGTAGTCAGTTACGATGTCAAGGTTTGTTTAAAAAATAGAATTGCGCCTCCTCCACATGCCCTCCATTATTATAAAATGACGCCTGCTTGTAGTAACGCCGGAATGAAGGTCCCGTTTATCCTGAAATTTTCCAGGGGTGGTTTCAGCCGGACAGTGAAAGGTGAAAATACTACCGAGTGCTGGTCAGGAAAAACGCAAGATGGCAATGGGTCGGACCTGCGTTTTGACGTCGAACTTACATCAAATAATGGGAACGGTCCGACGATCAAAGCCGGAACCATGGTCTTGAAGGTTGGCTCGGTGAAATCCGACAATCAAACATTCACCATGGGGAACGGGTTCTCGCAGGGAAGTAGCTCCGGGTATGTAATATGGTTCAGCGCTGATGTTGCCTTCAGTGCACTTCGATTTGAAGATGGCTCGTCACCATGTTTACAGTAGTACCCTGGGGAATTTCTTCTCACCGTTATTATCAGGAAGATTCCTATCAAACATAATACGTGCACTTCCAAAAGATATTTGAAATACTTTAACCACTAATTTTCACTGATCTGCACTAATTTTAGAGATTTTATATCCGTTAAGAGGTTTCTACAAAGTGAAAGCACTCTCATTTTCCGTTCAAGCTGGGTTACACCCCCCTTAGAAAAGGGGGACTAAGGGGGATGTAAAAATTCCTCCTTAATATATTGCAAGAGACCAGTTCTCAAACGACTAGCTGGACCACCGTGAACTACCCATGGACAACCCCAAAACCGAAACCTGCTCCGTATCCGACCTCCTCAAGTTTTTCTGCGTCTTTTTCATGGTCTTCAACCACTGTATCCTTTGGTTTCTTTGGTTCAGCGGTCCCTTGAATGATTCCAATTTTTTTTACTCCGCCTTTAAAAAATTTTTGTTCCTTGGATGGTTTTCCTATAGCATTCCCGCCATTGCAGGATTCTCCTTGAGAGACTATTTTCAAAACTATTGGCGGGACAATTCGTTCTCCTCCCTGCCCATGGGGAAAATAACCGGGGCAAGCGCGGTGATCTGCCTTCTAGGATTTTTCACGAACTACATGATATATAACTGGAACGCAGCTTTCATGTGGGACGTCCTACAGTTTCTCGCCTTTTCCTTTGTGACCATTGCCTTCCTCACCAAGGTGACTCCTTCTTACTACATTTATCTCATCGGCCTGTTGGTTCTTTTCTCAACAGAGTGGCTGCGGTGCGCTCTTCCCATTCAATCTCAAAACTATTTCGTGATCATGCTCATTGGGGATCCTAATGGAAATAATTTTTGGCCCCTTTTCCCCTGGTTTTCCATTGTGGTGTTCGGTTTTTGGCTGGGGGATTGTTATCTGAAATATTCATCCAGGCAGACCAATCTTCTCTTCGCATATGTAGCCATTATTTTTATGGCCGTTGCATGGTATCGTGATGAACTGGTTCCCGGCTTAACGGAATCTTTTTCTTTTGGGGCAGCCCTTTTTCAGGCTCCGGTGGGAATGGTGTTTGCGGTGATGGGATTCTTTTGTTTCCTGGCCTTATGTTCCCTCTTTCTCTCGCAAAGGTTGAAGGTAAAAAAATATGGCCTCATCAAGAGCTTCAGCAAAGGAATTCTCTGGATCTATATTCTTCAAATGATCATAGGGGATAAGCTTTCGGCGTTTCTGATTTATACCTTTCCCAAGGCGAACCCTATCTTTATGTTTTTTTCTTTCTTCTTTTTCATGATCGGTTTGTGTTGGGCCATCGGTGCCGCTTATAGTTACTTCTTTCTTCAGAAACGGATACACATTGTCCTGGAACGGGCGCGGTGAGGACACCTTTGGGCACTTCCAGGAAATCTCTTTACATCCCCCTAACCCCCTTTACTAAGGGGGAATCCAAGCCTTTTTAGTTTACTCTTCTCCGGGCGGATATTGGACGGTTTTCCCAAAATTAGCGGAAAATTTCTTTAAAAAAGAGAGTTTTGGAAGCGCCCTTACAAGGAACGAACGGCATTTTTTTTCAAAAGCGTGATCTATGTCACAGACTTGAATGAAAAAAGTTGCTAAAATACACGGTATTTTTTTAAATGAGGCCAAATATTGCGAAAGGGAGGTGGAAAATAAACGAAACAACATAGCGGATGCGTAAGCGATACAAATAAATTCGGATTGCTCACTATCAGTAAGAACGTGATGAAGAGAAGGTAAACATGTAAACCCTGAAACCATAATCAAAAAGGAGGCAGTAATGAAGAAACGAATAGGGTTTTATCCGTAATGCCAAGCAGACTTCCATACAAGCCCACAAGGGTGCAAAAAGCATTTCGGATAAAACCCTATTCGTTAGGCAGGTAAAATCCCACCCCGAAGGAGTTCCGATCCTACTAGGGATAGCAAGTGCTGGTACTATAAAAATCAGCAATTTTGGAGGAGAGGTTGGGTTATGATGTACTGAGCGTTTTTTTTAGAAGTGAAAATAATGTTAAAAATTAGGGGGTAGACGATGCGAAAAGATCACATTTTTTTTAAGGAGCCGAAAGAGATGAAAATCGAAAGATATGAAATTATAAGTCTGGTACTGGCACTAGCGTTCATGTTAGCTCCGTTAATAAATGCAGATGCTTCAAGCCGTCGGAGCACGACAGTGAATGTAAAACATCGGCTCCAATTAAAACTGGGCAATGGTTTTGGCCCATGTAGTTCGAAGAATTATGTAGCAATTTCTTTGTATTCGGCGAAGACAGGAGACTTGTGTTGCAAAATACCATGGACAGGGAAACGACTTGACGACTTCACTTGCACAAACACAGCACATGGATCAAAAAGTGAGAATCATTTATTTCAAATACACCACAAGAAAACTAATGACAAAACGTGGACGCGAAGAGCAGATGTATATTATTACTTACCTGAGTCGACAACATTGATAGAGTTGGGTTCTGCATGCGCGGTATTCCTAAAGTAAAATAAGCAGTAACGGTAATCAAAGATTTTACTTTCCATGGTTTCCGCTATACCCATCAATGGTAATCCAAGGTCCCGTTAGCGGTTACGATGGGGAGAGCTTTCATCCAAGTGACTCCCTTGAACTGCTCCCTTCCTTTTTAGAGGTTTCTGGAAGTGCCCTTACTACTTTTTAGTACAGGTCGGCATTGCGGTTTGCCAGGATGTATCCGTGAAAACACACTCAAAGCTACCCGCTTGCAAAGGATTGTATGGCGAGCCCATATTGTGATACCACATAAAATACCCGCTGTGCATTTTCATTTTCCCCCGCACATAAAAGAATTTATTTCCTGTTGTATCATGGCATCTTCGCCCGTTCGGTCCTAAAACCGCACCGTTTATTGATATTACATCACTCTCTGTAGATATATATAATAAGTATGAGATCGACAAATCCTCGTGCCCTATTATGTTCGCCGTTGCTATTCCTCCGAAGTACTTGTTCCCGTACCGCGTAAGGTGGGGTTTTGTTAATCCATTTTTTATGCAAACCTCCGTTTTGGGTTCCGTACGGCGAGGAGACGCAGCCGCGTTATCTACAAAAAAAGTAAAGGTGAAAATTGTCATCATAAATCCCATGGATAAAACTGCGTAAATCTTCGATTTCATTTTTTTCCCCGTTTAAGTTTATTAATTGCTGCCAGTTTAACCACCTAAACTATATAAAAGCTCCCGATCTAATATACAACCTTCCTATTATGGATGCCTCCTTTCCTTAATATTTCGCCTTATTTTAAAAAATATCGCAAATTCTTACATACGCAGAATCAAAAACCCACGATCCAGATCACATTTATGTGGAATTATGGAAGAAGTAAGGGGTGTTACTGACCCCCTTTTGTTAGACCATTGTAGGTACCATCCAATCAAACAGGCGTAACATATTATCGGTATGCAGAATAAGAAGAGAGAGACGTCTATAAAGGGTATGTAATGCATTCAGATTTTGATTCAAAAATATGTTAGACTATAGGGCACTTCCAGAAACTCAATATTTGAACAATTGATACAACTAATTCCCCCTTAGTAAAGGGGGTTAGGGGGATGTCTTTGGAGCTTTTAGAAGTACCCTATACTATGTTTTTTTAGCATTAGAGCCATGACAAATTGGAAATAAACCTAAAACATAAATGGAGGTAAGCCATGCGAAAAGGATTCTTTTTGTAACCAATAATGCTTGTAACAATCATTGGATTAACAGCCACTGGAGCTTGGTCAACCTCCCCCCGCACGGGAGGTGGGGGAGGGAACGCGGCTCCGACTCACACACCCACGCCGACCCCGGACCCGACGCCGGATCCGAGGAACCAGCCGGCAAAGGTGGTGATAACGTTGAGTCTAACTAAAATGAATTGTCATGGTACGGAAGAACCCGTGGGAATGAAAGGATTCGCTGTAACGTACTGGGGCGGGACCACATGGAAAGAGCAGCATAGCTACATTCCGGACCATATGGGTTTACGCTTGAGGCAGATATTCCCGTATGATGGCGCGATTAAAAGCATAAAAGCCTACGTAGGTACGGATTGGATCCGTAAGCGCCGTGAGGATGGGAAACTGGTCAAGTATCGGTGTAGAGGAGAGGCAACAAAGAGATACAGCCCTCCGCTTCAGGGATTAACTAACACGGACACCATCAACGCCATTGATATCACGGGATGGCCAGGTAACGATTACACCGTATACTGACGGCCAAATCACGATAAGGATGGATAACGAATGCGGTTTGTCGAAATACGGGTGTTTCGAATACTAATTGAGGGCACTTCAAAAACCCACTTTTTAAAAGAAACCTACCACTAATTCCCCCTTAATAAAGGGGGTTAGGGGGATGTAAAGAGCGTTTTTGGAAATGCCCTTAACTTTCCCAACTACGGCTAGTTCTTCTTCTTTCTTACGCAAAAACCGCAGTCCACAGAGGAAACAGTCGGGAATTCACTATGGTACTCTTCAAAGGTTTTTCGAAATAAAAAATAGTTGAACGGTTTGCCCCACTCCTTTAAAGAGTCTTCCGCTTCTCTTCTTGCCGCAGCATCACCAGGAATCAAAATCTTCCAAATTTTAAGCATTAAGTGAAAGTCCAGGCCAGGCGCCTGCCACCAGTTAGCCATCTTGATTTTACTGCATTGGTAGTTTTCCATAATGCGTTTGCTCTGCATAGAGGGGGGAGAGCCGGGATCCACATGTTTCCACTGTACGAAGCATATGGGCGAGGTAATCTCTTCCATATCTTTCGTCTCTTTCATATTTCCATAGTCCCTGAAATACCATCGCAATTGCCAACTGATGAGCAGTCCTTCCTCCACATTAATTCCCGTGTTTTGGTAAGTCTCCAATCTTGCCGCTAAGTCTTCAATCTTTCTCACGGCGTCCTTAATCTCCATGGAAACATGGCCATAGATCATTCTCTCGGCAATATTTGCAGGATTAATGAAGTTGACCCGGATTGCATTAAAAACCGTACCTGAAAGCAGGATTATGAAAATCGTAAGTAACATTCTCTTATGGCGCAGGTAAAACGGATCAGGAAGGAGTTTTTTGACATAAAGACCCGCCGTCAGTAAAAGCGGGATCAATATGTGTATTCCAAGCCACGGTACTTTCTCCCCTGCGTAAGAATAGAAAAGCACACTTACCCATGTCCAAAAAAACGCAAATGCAAAAAGAGTTTCTTCCCTCAGAATGTATCTTATGGTTTGAAGTAGCCCAAGGTAGAGAATGGACACAATGAGCCAAAGATGAATTGGACTGGAGATATGTAGATTTTTGCCAAACCATGCGGTATTAAATTCAGCCCAACCCAACGAGAAAATTAATGAAAAAATCAATGTAAAGGAAACCCATAATCCTAGTAAGTAGCGTAATTTTTTTATGTCTCTGATAAACGAAAAAACCGTTCCACCGACCACAATTCCCAAGGGCAAAAATTCGTAAATAAAGAGAATCGGCAGATGATAATGGAATTCCCCGGAAATCCGATGAAGTTTATGTTGTTCCCACCAATACAAAAAAACGTCCCGGTATATCGTGAAAAACCCCTTTCGGTTGGTAAGCATGGTTGTATAAAAGAATATATAGATGACGATGGATAATAGAATCCCGCTAAAGACATAATATCTATTTTCCTTTAGTAATTGAAAAAAAATGGAAATGACCTTGCGGTTTCTAAATTCATGGTTAATGGAGAAGACAAAGAATTGAATAACGAAAAACATCAGGACGGTAAAAAAGAAAAAAAGTGAGTTTTCTTTGATACAAAAAGCAAAGGCGCAAAAGACAATTGCCCCGAAAACAGCCCACCCTTTCCGTTCATCAATAAACTTCAGGAAAAAATAAAGAGCGCCGAGAAAGGCAAATTCCAGGGGGATATCGTTCCGCCAGAACCTTGAATAAAACATCACCATGGGAGAAGCAGCAAAAAGGATGACCACGGCGGCAAATGCCTTGTCACCAAAGTATTTCCTCATTCCCCATAACCATCCGAAAATGCCAATTCCTAACAAGCTCACGGGAAGGCGTATGGTAAATTCACTGGCCCCAAAAACAACATAAAACAGGGCGCTTAAATGGATCATGAGAGGGCCGTGCAGGATGGGAAAGTATGTGTAGTTAAAGGTCTTTGACAGCTCGTATGAATAGAAGAAAAACATGCATTCATCATGCATGGGAGGTTTATGCCCCAGGTACAAAAGGCGGGAGACAAGAATAAAAGCGAATATAGCGCCCCAATTCCAGATTGTTTTTGAACGGTGTATCATAGCAACCAAATTTGTAATTGTTCATCTTAGGTTGATTAAGAACGACTTTATTTGCCGTGCAGGCTGGGTTACACCCCCCTTAATCCCCCCTAGATAGGGGGGAATTAGTTTTGCTCCCCCCACCGGGCAATGGCATTCGGTTAAGCTTTGTACAGTCGATTTTTCATTTAAAATTTGAAATTTATAATTTTAAATTGGGAAACGCTTAACGTGTTGATATTGTTCACTTTATGAGGAAATGTAAATTTCCAATTTCCAATCGTTTTTTAAGGATTTAGCAACAATTTCCCTTCAACGAATGCCATTGCCCCTCCGGGGGGCTGGGTTTTAATTCCCCCTTAGAAAAGGGGGACTAAGGGGGATGTAACAACGTTCCAAGTTAGGCTACAACATTTTTTATGCTCTTTAACACTTACTTTTCACCTTACCCGATATAAGACCGACTCGCCGTTACTGGAAGAAAATATCCTTTTGCAGTTTTCCTCAAATTTTTTCAAAGACATTTCATCAAATACCTCACGCTCAAGACTCCCGATAAAAATATATTCCACTCCATATTTATCGAGGAGCAAACTGGCTTCATTCCAATCCTTTGTCCTGAATATGGTGTTTACATCTTTTATGCGTGGGGTAATTTCAGCGTAGGCTGCTCCACCGCGATGTTGGCTTTCATGATTGCTCCAGCCAATTAAGGTCCTTAGCCCTGTGGTAGTAGCCACACGGGATATAGCGGAATAGGCCCGCGTGGATGGCGTTGGCGGGGCCTCTAGTATCAAAGGCCTTCCCTTCATTTTTTCATTTATTAATTTTATGACTTCATAATCATCCTTGAATTTTGGATTCTCACCCAGATAGGCAATAGCATCTAAGGTGCGGGGAAACCTTTGGGCCTTGTTATTGTCTGACCTACCACCTCTTACAGGGTTAAAGACTGAATTCCCATCAGTGTTTTCTGAAAATACGTTGGTTCGAGTCATTGTTGCGGCAAGAGGGTATTCCAATCCCAG
>JAJDAS010000414.1 GCA_029261755.1 Nitrospinia bacterium | reverse complement strand
CGTGGAGGCGGACACGGAAAAGGACAACGTTAAGACCGCAAGCGGAGAGGAAAGGCGGTTCATTTTAGCCCCTGATTCTCACGTGTCAGAGGAAGATGGAGAGTTGGTGATCCGCTTTCACTATATCCCGCCACCCAAGAGAGGCTCCTCAAAAACGAAGCAGGATGAACTGAATTCCCGGGCCGTGGAAACCATTTTGGCTTCTGAAAATATCAAGGACTGGAAGGCGGCCCTGGAAAATATATGGAAAAGGGCGGATGGGTCTCTTTCGGAAAGGAATATTCTTGGGAAAAATCTGAACGACTATACCAAGCGCCATACCTTTGATTATTTCATCCATAAGGATCTGGGCAAATTTCTGAGGCGGGAACTGGATTTCTATATCAAGAACCAGGTCATGCATCTGGACGACATAGAAAACGAGTCTGCGCCAAGGGTGGAGCAGTATCTATCCAAGATAAAGGTCATCCGCAGGATTGCTCACAAGATAATCGATTTTCTGGCCCAACTGGAGGATTTCCAGAAAAAGCTCTGGCTGAAGAAAAAGTTTGTCATTGAAACCAATTACTGCATAACCCTGGACCGGATACCGGAGGAATTCTACCCGGAGATCGCGGCCAAGGACGCCCAGCGGGAGGAGTGGGTGAGGCTCTTTGCCATTGATGAGATTGAGGGGGATTTGCATGATCCGGCCTATTCCAGCCCTTTAACGGTTGAGTTTCTAAAGGCCAATTCAAATTTAGTCTTTGATACCAGGTTTTTTGATGAGGCGTTCAAAATCCGGCTCATTGCTTCCATTGAAAATTTTGACGAACAGAACGATGGTCTGCTGATTCATTCGGAGAATTTTCAGGCGTTGAATTTGTTGCAGGAGCGGTATCGAGAGAAAGTGAAGTGTGTTTATATTGATCCGCCGTATAACACAGACGCATCTCCTATTTTGTACAAGAATGAATACATGCATTCGTCATGGATTTCATTGATAGTTGACCGAATTAATGCCTCAATACCAATACGTAAGCCAGGATCAATTTTATGTGTTGCAATTGACGACTACGAATACCCCAATTTACATACTGCTCTTCAATCATCATCAATCGGCACCCACTTGGCAACAGTGGTTGTGCGAAGTAAACCGCAAGGGCGACCTACAAGCACTGGATTTTCAGCCAATCATGAATATGCAGTTTTTTGGGGAAATGAGAACTCTGAAATAGGTCGTTTGCAAAGAGAAGGATCTAAAGCTGACCGCTATCCACATCAAGATGAGAAGGGTATTTATTCTTGGGCGAATTTCCGTAAGTCTGGTTCCGATTCGGATAGGGTGGATAGAAAAAAATCATTCTACCCTCTCTTTGTGTCCTCAGATAAAATTCGCATTCCGTCTATGGAGTGGGATGAATCCACTGAAAAATGGAATGTTCCCGAACAACTAAGAGTGGATGAAAGGGAAATTTGGCCAATTGATAGCGCTAATAATCAAAAGGTTTGGACATGCTCAGCTGAGCGGGTTAGGCGTGAGATTTCAGACTTAAAGATTGTAAAAAAGACTGATGGTAATATTGAGATTCATAAAAAATATCGCCCCAACCAAACAGGGGCGCTACCGGGAACATGGTGGGAAAAGCCCGAATATTCCTCCAGTGAAAGTGGAACAAAAATACTAAAAGGACTGTTTGGTGGAAAGGATTTTGACTTTCCGAAAAGCATCAACTTGGTTATAGACAACTTAAAAGTAGCCAATCTCCAAGCCGAGGAAATTGTTCTTGACTACTTCGCCGGTTCCGGTACTACAGCTCATGCAGTTATTAACCTCAACCGCGAAGACAACGGCAAACGTAAATATCTCCTTGTTGAGATGGGCGACTATTTCAACACCGTCCTCACACCCCGCATCCAAAAGGTAGTATATTCCAAGGACTGGAAAGAGGGAAAGCCCACCTCCCGTCACACCGGCGTCTCCCACTGCTTCAAATACCTTCGCCTGGAATCCTACGAAGACGCCCTGGCCAACCTGCAACTAAAGCGGACCCAACAGCAGGAATTGCTCCTGGGAAAATCGGATTCTTTCCGGGAAAGCTACATGCTCAAATACATGCTGAATACGGAGACCAGGGACAGTCCCTCCCTTCTCAACATTGCCGCCTTTGAAGACCCCTTTAATTATAAACTCCTGGTGGGAGCCGGAAGCGTGGGGGAGACAAAGCCCGTCACCGTTGACCTTGTGGAAACCTTCAACTATCTTCTGGGCCTTCATGTGCGCCACATGGACCATGTCCGGGGTTTCCGCGTGGTGGAGGGAAAAAATCCGGAAGGTGAAAAGGTCCTGATTATCTGGAGAAATCTGAAGGAGAAATCCAATGAAGACCTGGACGCATTTTTCAAAAAACAGCTATACAACACCATGGACATGGAATTCCATATCATCTATGTGAACGGAGACAATAATCTCATGAATCTGCCCGTATCCGGCGCGGGAGAAGATCAGGAGCCCCGGTATAAAGTGCGCCTGATAGAAGAGGAATTTAAAAGGCTCATGTTTGACGTAAAGGACGTATAAAAGATCATCATGGCTAAAAAAAGAAAAAACTCCAATGCCAAAAAAATAAGGTTCGAGAGCCGTCTCGTTTTATTCAACTGGATGCTGGATATCCTGGGCGCTTCCTCCTTCGAGGACCTTTCCAAAAACCTTAAGGACCCCAGCCTGGAAGGCTTTACGGAGGATAATATCTCCAGGTTTCATCAGGTATTAGCCCTCACCCTTTTTGAAAGACCGGGGATCAGCAAGGACCAGCTTCTGGCCTATGACGGGAATATTGTCCGCCACTGGCGCGAGATCACGGAAAAAAGAAACGCGGACGGCCACCGGCTCCATCCAAAATATTTTCAATATTTCTGCCTGCTTTTTACGGAAATCTATCTTGATTTTTATTTCCTTGACTCTGAAGGAATGCTTGATTCCTTAAACGCTTATACAGAAAAATTTAACGCCGGTGAGGCGATGCAGCAGGCTGGGACATCCGGTCTTTTCCCGGAGGGGCTTCCCGAGAACGCGAGGATCAGGCCCTTTATTTTGGATGACCTTAAAAAAATCGCTTTCTGGAGCGCCACGGGTTCCGGGAAAACCCTGCTCATGCACATCAATATCCTTCAATTTTGGCATTATTCAAAACTCCATAAGAAGGAAGGAAAGTTAAACCGGGTCATTCTTTTGACCCCCAATGAAGGACTGAGCTTTCAACACAGGGAGGAGTTCAAGCTATCCCGAATGGCCGCTGAATTGTTTAACAGGGATGCGCCCAGTCTTTTTGTAGGCAAACAAATTGAGATCATAGACATTCACAAACTCAAGGAAAGCTCGGGAGAAAAAACCATTGATATCGACTCCTTTGAAGGAAATAACTTGGTTTTAGTGGATGAAGGCCACCGGGGAGCCAGCGGGGCTGAAGTGGGCCACTGGATGAAGATGAGGGGCCGGTTGTGTGAAAACGGCTTTTCCTTTGAGTATTCGGCGACTTTTGGCCAGGCCATGAAGGCCAGCGGAAGCAAGGAACTGGCCCATGAATACGCAAAGTGCATCCTTTTTGATTATTCCTATAAATATTTTTATGAAGACGGTTACGGGAAAGAATACAGGATATTAAATCTGAGAGACGACTCCGATGAAGAGCACCGCCGGAGATACCTTACCGCCTGCATCTTGGCCTTTTATCAACAGCAAAAACTTTTCGCGGATAAAAGACAGGAGTTGCATAGATTTCTCATAGAAAAACCCCTTTGGATATTCGTGGGAGGGAGCGTTACCAAGACGCCTTCCAAAAAAGATGTTAGTGACATGGTGGACATCCTCCTTTTTTTGGCCCGCTTCGTAAAAAATCGAGAGGAAAGCATCGGCTATCTTGACCGTTTGCTGTCCGGGCGGTCAGGGTTGCATGACTTGCATGGCAATGATCTTTTCGCGGGTTCTTTTATTTACCTTGGGGAAAAGAACCTAACCGGTCAGGATGTTTTTGAGGATGTTCTGCGTGTGCTTTTTAACGCGGATAGCGTTGGCGCACTCCATGTTCGCCAATTAAAGGGAGGAGCCGAAACCGAGGGAGAAATCGGCCTTCACATTGGAGAAGATAACGACCCATTTGGAGTGATCAACGTGGGGGACGCTTCTGGCTTATGCAAACTCTGTGAAGAACACCCGGAACAACTGGTGGTCATAAGCAGCGAATTTTCTGAATCCCTTTTCCGGGGGATTAATTCCAGCGATTCCCCCATAAATATTCTTGTAGGGTCCAGGAAATTTTCCGAGGGATGGAGCAGTTGGCGGGTAAGCACAATGGGTCTTATGAATATAGGCAAAAAAGAGGGCTCCCAGATAATTCAACTTTTTGGCCGGGGAGTACGCCTCAAGGGTTACGATTTCTGCCTTAAAAGAAGCTTGCGAATAAGGGGCATTAAAGCTCCCAAGGATATTGACCGGCTTGAAACCCTAAACATATTCGGGGTTCGGGCGGACTATATGAGCCAGTTTAGGGAATACCTGGAAGAGGAAGGCCTGCCATCCGATCAAAACCGAATCGAATTTGTGTTGCCGGTGGTAAAGAACCTTGGAAGCAAGCGTTTGAAGACCATTAAGCTTAAGGAAGGAACTGATTATAAAAGACAAGGCCCTAAACCCACTCTTACCCTGCTGAAACATCTCCAAAAAAATCCTGTTTTCATAAACTGGTATCCCAAAATTCAGGCCATGGCAAGCGCGAAGGGAGAAGGTCCATTGCAAACGGCTGTATTGGAAGAAGGGGCGCTCACGGAGGCACACCTGTCTTTTATGAACATGGATGACATTTATTTTAATTTGCAGCAATTTAAAAATGAACGGGCTTGGTTCAATCTAAACCTTTCCAAAACTGAAATATTCAATTTGCTGAAAGACAACAGTTGGTACGTTTTGCATATTCCTAAAGAAGAGCTTGAGTTCAAATCCTTTGATAAGGTGGCACGGTGGGAGGAAATTACGGAAGTTCTGCTTCGGAAATATTGCGACCGCTTCTATAAATACAGAAAGTCCGAATTTGAAAAAGACCATCTGGAATACCGGAACCTGACGGAAGATGACGGCAATTTTTTAGATGATTATACGTTTTTGATTGACCAGTCCCGGCAGGATATCGTAAATAAATTGACGGAACTAAAAACCTTCATTGAATCGGGCCAATTTAGAGATTTTGAGTTTCAGGGGATCAACCCCATTTTTTTTGGGCGGCATTTATACCAGCCTTTGCTTTACATGAAGAATGACTTGCTGGAGGTGAAGCCGGTTTCCTTGAATGAAGGAGAAAGAGATTTTGTCCTTGACCTAAGAGATTTTTGTGAAAAGAACAAAACATTTTTTGAAGGGAGAGAGTTATACCTTTTAAGAAATATGACGCAAGGCAGGGGCATCGGTTTTTTTGAGGAAGGAAACTATTATCCGGATTTTATAATGTGG
>JAJDAS010000413.1 GCA_029261755.1 Nitrospinia bacterium | reverse complement strand
TTGCAAAACTTCTTTTTTAACCGGCTCCAACTTCCTGTTAATATCCAAACCCAGGAAATGCTTATTCGGCAAGCGGAAGAACAAACGAAAACTTCAACAAATGTGCTGATAGCCACCGCCGCTATCTCATTAATTGTTGGAGGTATTGGCGTGATGAACCTCATGCTTGTTTCAATAAAAGAAAGAAAAAGGGAAATTGGTATCCGGCGATCTTGCGGCGCCAACAAATTTCATATCAAAATACAGTTTCTGGCGGAAGCTCTCATCCTCGCGTTGATTGGAGGGGTAATTGGCGTTGCGCTGGGTATTTTTTCCTCATTTACCGTCGCTTATTACGCTGACTGGAAAGCCCATATACCCATCAGCTCAATATTTCTGAGCTTTACCGTCTCCCTCATTATCGGGATTGTCTTCGGATATTTCCCGGCAAAAAAAGCGGCAAATATGGAAATAATCAACGCCCTTAGAATGGATTGATGGAGGGAAGGAGAGCCCAAAGAGTCGAGGGGGGGGGCGACACGAGGGAATGTATTGCAAAATTACCAGAATCCACTAAATGTTGTTAGGAAAATCACACACCCCTAAACCCCATAAGCGCTAAGTTAATTGGAAATTGAAGATTGGAAATTGGAAAATGCAAATTTATTTGGATATTTTCCAGTATTCTTTGAGACATTCCGTCAAATTTCAGGGTTTTGGGGGCAAAGTTTAAATTTCCAATATAAAATTTCCAATTTTCAATCAAAATTCCCCAGCTTTAAAATAAGCTTAGCGCTTATGCCCCTATATCTCCTCTCAAGAGGGGACTTTGGTTTAATTCCCCTCTTGAGAGGGGTGGCCGTTTTTTGGCCGGGGTGTGTCATTCCAACAAATTTAAAATATCTTTGGTTAGCTTTAAAAAAACTGTTGCTTTTAAAATCCAAAGAACTATATTCCGTAAGAAGGGTATTGATCTATTCTGAGAAAAGCAAAAATGAGGATGTTTATGCTTTTTTATACTTCCGCTCCCCAGAACTGACAATTTTTGTTATAATTGTGTCAGAAAGCCTAATTTTTGGAGGTCTTGCCATAGGTATAGGAATTGCTTTTTATATGGGTAGCCGGCGTTGAATTGTACTATCATACGAATCTATACCAGATCAAGAAAGGGTAGGGCTATAATTATTTTTTTGGAGTATTCTCAAAGTACTTTTTTGTTCATTTTTTTATTGAGTGACATGCCATGAAGATCTCTGTCAGGTACATATTTAATTCGGTACTAACAATATTGTTAGCTGGAGCTCTATCACTTCCCAGGGCAGTCTCAATTGTTGAGGCGGCGACTGACCAACAAAAACCAGTAGTTAACCTGACTGCTCCAAAAGAAGGACAGAAGTTTGAAGCAGGAACAACAAGCATCAGGCTGGCGGGAACCTTTACTGACAACCAAGGTTTGAAAAGGTTTTACATCCATAACGGAGTTAAATGGGAATACTATAACGTCAGTGGAACAAGCGTTGATCTTTCCAAGTACACTGTAAACGTTCAAGGCAGCGAAGGTAACGTGAGGTTTACCATGGGTGGAAATGACATAGCTGGCAACATCGCATACTATCGTTATGTAAATGTTGCTATTGGCTCGGGCTCCAGCGACACGGTGAAGCCTGTTGTTAACCTGACCTCTCCAAAGGATGGACAAAAGTATCAAGTGGGAACCACAAGCATCAAATTAGCGGGAACGGTTACTGACAATAAGAGCTTAAAAACCCTCTCCATTCACGACGGAGCTAAATGGAATTACTACAACGTCAGTGGAACAAGCATTGATCTTTCCAAATACAGCGTAAACGTTCAAGGCAGGGAAGGCAACGTGAGGATAATTGTTGGCGCTAGTGATATGACCAATAACAGCGCTACCACCCACGAAGCAACCGTTGTTGTCGGCAATAGCGCTGACACGGTAAAGCCTGTTGTTAAGCTGACCGCTCCAAAAGATGGACAACAATTTGAAACCGGAACCACAAGCATCAGGTTGGCTGGAACCTTTACTGACGACCAAAATTTAAAAAGGCTATATATCCATAACGGAGCTCAATGGGAATACTATAGCGTCAGTGGAAAAAACATTGACCTTTCCAAATACAGTGTAAAGGTTAATGGCAAGGACTGCAACGTGAGGATAACCGTTGGTGGGAATGACGCGATTGGCAACATCGCAACCTATGCTACTGCAAACATTACTTTTTGTAAGAAAAGCGAGACCGACTCGGAAAACCCGATTGTTAACCTGACCTCTCCAAAAGAAGGACAGAAGTATGAAGCAGGAACAGCAAGCATTAGATTAGCGGGAACCGTAACCGACGACATGGGCTTAAGCTATTTATATATTTACGAAGGAAAATCTTGGAAATCGTATAAAGTCAGCGGTAAGTCAATCAACTTGAACAGTTACAGCGCGAACGTCAAGGGGCAAAGTGGAAGTGTTCGTTTGTCCGTTACCGCGAAAGACACCAAAGGAAAATACGCCTCGTATAAACACAAGACTGTTTCCATAGGAAAGAAAGCTGAAGTTGACGAGGCAAAGCCTGTCGTTAACGTCACTTCCCCGTCAAACGGTCAAACCTTTAGTGAGAACACCCAATCCATTTCACTTAAAGGAACTGCCACAGATGATGTTGGTTTGCAATATCTCTACCTCCATAACGGCAAAAAATGGTCTTATTACCGTGTTAGTGGGGAAAAAGTCAGCTTGGATAAATACAAGTTCGATGTGAAAGGCTTAAAAGGAGCCAAACGCTTGATCGTAACGGTCCGAGATAAATCCGGTAAGTTCGCCGCGTACAAATACATTAACGTTCATATCGGCAAAAAGGTCGTTGACTCCGAAAAACCCGTTGTAAAAGTAACCGCCCCCAGCAACGGAGAAAAATTCGAGGCTAAGACTGAATACATCTACCTCAAAGGTTCCGTTAAGGATGACGTCGCTCTACGTTACCTCTATATCTATAACGGAACAAGATGGTATTACTACAATGTTTCGGGAAAAAACATCAACCTGAAGAAATACAAGGTTCATGTGCATGGGTCGGAAGGAAACAAGCGTTTGATTGTCGCCGCCCGAGACAAGTCGGGAAAACTATCCCAGTACCAATACATTAGAATTTCTCTTGGCGAAACTGCTGAGGACAAAGCAAAACCGGTGGTAAACGTGACATCGCCGAAAGAAAAACAGGTCATTAAAGCGGGCAGCTCCCATGTTCAGTTACAGGGAAGCGTTACCGATGACCTATCCTTGAAATACCTCTATTTATATAATGGTAAAAGATGGTATTACTACAATGTCAGCGGAAAGAATCTTGATTTAAAGAACTACAGGATCTATGTCAGCGGCATCAAGGGAAAAACAAGGCTCATCGTTGCAGCCCGCGATGCAGCAGGCAAGCTATCGACTTACAAATACATCAATGTTTCCATTGGTAAAACAGAAGTTGATAAACAAAAGCCTGTGGTCAATCTCACCGCTCCTTCAAATGGAAAAGAGTTTAAGAAAGGCTCTAAGGAAATCCGTTTAGGCGGTTCGGCAACGGACGATGTTGCATTGCAATACCTCTATATTCACAATGGAAGTAAGTGGACCTACTACAGGGTTAACGGCAAAAAAGTTGATCTTTCACGCTACGTCGTTGATGTCAAAGGCAAAAAAGGAAAGGTCAGAATCATTGTCACCGCTCGTGACAAAACCGGCAAGCTTGGCGTCTATCAATACAGGACTGTCTCAATTGGAAAGAAAGGGGATTATGACACGCAACGCCCGGTTGTGACCCTTACCTCTCCGAAAAACGGTTTTAAGTATAACGCCGAAACAACGACCATTAAACTGACCGGAACGGCTACCGATAACAAAAAACTGCTGTATGTTTATGTTCATGATGGCAAAAAATGGCATAACTATAAGGTGAGTGGTAAAAGCATCGACCTCGCCAAGTACAGTGTTGATGTTCGCGGTAGAAAAGGCAAAACACGGCTCATCGTAGCAGCGAGAGACGCAAGCGGCAAATACAGCATTTACCGCTACGCCACTGTTTATCTCGGAGCTACGGGGGATGTGGACAATACCCGTCCGGTAGTTAACCTGACAGCTCCAAAGGCAAATCAAAAGTTCAAGGCGGGTACAGAGAATATTCGACTTGCCGGAACAGTAACTGATGACGTGGGTTCGGAATACCTCTATATCAATAATGGAAAGTCTTGGAGAGTTTACCGGACCAATAACAAGAAGAGTGTTGACCTCTCCAATTACAGCGCTAATGTCAAGGGGCTCACTGGAACCCTCAGACTTATCGTAACAGCACGTGACAAAAGCGGCAAGTTTGCCACTTACAGGTATGTGAATGTAATAGTAGATAAACCTGGCCCGGTGGATAAAGAGCGGCCAGTAGTGCGCATTACCTCTCCGGTAATGAACCAAAAGTATGAAACCGGAACTACCTCAGTTGGAATTGAGGGCACGGTATCGGATGACTTCGACCTCCAATACTTTTACGTTTATAACAGTAAAAGATGGATTGCTCACAAAGTAAGTGGCAAGAAAGTTGACCTCTCGCAGTTCAAGGTCAACACAACAGGCCTGACAGGTAATGTGAGGCTAATATTTACCGCCAAAGATAAAACCGGTAAGTTTGCGGGTTACGTGTATCGAAACGTAATGATCGGCGATGGAAAGGTTGATAAGGAACATCCTTATGTAAACCTTACTGCCCCGGGTAAAGGACAAAGGTTTGATCTTGGCACTACTTCCATCCAGTTAGGTGGCACCGCCACCGATGATGTAGGTATGCAACTTCTCTATGTTCACAATGGCAAACGATGGACTTCTCATAGGGTTAGCGGGACAAAGCTGGATCTGTCCAAGTTCAAAGTTGATGTTAGAGGAATAAAAGGGAAAGTAAGATTGGCCGTTACAGCACGTGACAAAATAGGGAAGTTCTCTGTTTACCGTTACGTCCATGTTGTGATCGGCAAGACTTTTGACTTGGTAAAACCGGTCGTAAACCTCACTTCACCAAAAAACGGTCAAAAGTTCATGAAAGGAATATCAAGCATCGGTTTCACAGGCACAGTAAGTGACAATGTTGAATTACAGTACGTGTACATCCATGACGGTCTCAGGTGGAACAATTACAAGGTCAGTGGAAAAAGCGTAAACCTTTCCAACTACAGCGCCAACGTTAAAGGTCGAAAAGGCAACGTCCGGTTAATCGTTGCAGCGCAAGACATGTCTGGCAACTACGCGACTTTCCGTTACGCGAACGTTGTCCTGGGCGAGAAAGGCAAAACCGACTTGCAAAATCCTGTGGTTAAACTTAACTTCCCGCATAACGGACAGAAGTTTAAAGCGGGATCTAAGTCGATTCATCTCGCGGGACACGTAAGCGATGACACTGAACTTGAGTACCTCTACATCCATAACGGCAAAGGATGGAGCATCAGCAAAATAAGTGGGAAAAAAGTGAACCTTGCAAAGTATTCCGTTTCCTTCAGCAAAAAAGAAGGCGATGTTACCATCAGTGTTATGGCGAGAGACAAGTCAGGAAAGTGGTCGTCAAAAGTACAAAGAAAGGTCAAACTGGAGAAAAAGTAAGGTGGTCTTGACGATGATGACAAAAAAGGGAAAGAGGATGAATAAGGTTAATCCGGAACTCTTATGCTGATGTTGATAAACGTTATTAAACACTATAGAGATAGGAGGTTTTATGTTTTTTAAAAAAATAAATGTGAAGAAAACATTTTTGCTCTTCTGCACAATCTTTGTTTTTGTGCTTGGCCTGGGCCTATCCGGATCATATTCCCCGTTGGTTTTCGCGGGGGAACAGCCAGGGGATGTTAAGAATGAACCGCCGGTGGAAATGCCTCCGGTTGAGACTCCACCTGCAGAAATGCCGCCGGAAGAAGACACCCCGGTGGAAATGCCTCCTGTTGAAGAACCTCCGGTAGAAATGCCGCCTGTTGAGAATCCGCCGGACGATTTGCCTCCAATTGATGTGCCTCCGGTTGAATTGCCTCCGGGCGAAGAATAAGAATTTACGGGTTGCGCGGCGAGTGGTTTGCTCGCTTGCGCGACCCTTCTTTACATACTTGGCCCTTCGAACCCCTTCCAAGCTCCAATCCACAAAACTTCACCAGCCTTTTCAGCTCTGAAACGGTGTAATAATATTTCTTCTGCCTTTGCCTCAAACGCTCTGAAAGTATCCAAGACAAACTTTTGTAAAGTTTTAAATGTAAGGGTTATAGCTCTACATATTGGAGAATAAAAGGAGTTATTTCAAAGCTATCTCCATTTTCGAGGGTAAATTCATCTGTTTTCTTATTTTTGATCAGGATTTTATTTAAACCTTTATTGATGACTTTAAATTTTCCACTTTCAAAAATTATTTCTGCATGGTGACGGGATATTTTTGGATGATTCAAAACTATATCGTTTGATGGATGTCTGCCAATAAGTCTTTTGTTTGTGTTCAGGATATATTCAGCATGGACGAGACCATGCCGAAGTATGTATAGTTTCCTGGTACATTGGTGACTGGTTAGCTGATCTCTTGAAATCGGTAACGTATCATCAGATCCGGTACAGCCTTCTTCATTGTCAAAAATATTGCCAATCTTTTTTTGTTGTAAAATAATTGTTTCATCTTCATCGGGAGTTGTTTTTTTTTCAATAAGTGATTTCGCTATCAAATCTTTTGGGAGGACTGTAGTTTTTTCTAGTTCATTATCTTCCGAATTTTCCCCATTAGAAGGAGGCAATTTATTGTTATTAGTTACTTTGTCGTTGTTCATTAGAAAGGCAAAAAAAAGGGCTGGAGGAAAAAGAAAATTGGTGTTATTATTGTAGTTTACGAATTTGGCCAAAGAATAGCAAAATGGCGTATGAAAGTCAAAAACCTTCTTTCTTCAATGCACATTCACTCGCGAAGCATTGCTAATCGAAAGAATGCTTATTTGTCATGTTAGAAAAACGAATGTAAAATTTCCAATTTTCAATCGTTTTTTAAGTATTTAGCAATTTCTTTTAATCGAATGACATTGTCTGAGAGACAAATTTATTTCCCCATGTTACTTTCACCGAAATGCGGAAAAAACTCATACCCATTATTGTAATCCTGTCATTTCTTGTCTGTTTCCCCTGCTTTGGCAAGGACGACCGGAAGAAAAAACATAGGAAGGTAAAAATAACCATGCCGGACAGCATTTTCCTTGCCTTGAGGCATAACCGAACCATCGAAAGCGCCTACCTCAACCGCATATCGCAGAAATATGGCCTTGCCGTGGCTGAAGACGAGTTTATTCCCGACCTTACCATCACCACCAAAGGTACGCGCAGTTACTCCGATGGCACACCGGACACCAGGAGTACCACCAGCAACGCGGGAGTCTCCTTCAATGTAAGTGAAAGGATTCAGACCGGTGGTCAATTTAACTTTGTATGGGATAACGACGTCACCAAAACAACATCAGGTCAATATAGCCGCGACTCTTCTTACGCTGCTTCCTGGAATTTGACCTTCAGCCAACCCTTGCTGCGAGGAGGAGGAATCGATGTGAACACTGCCTCTCAAAATATCGCCAGGTTGAGTGAAGAACAAAATATCCTTTCCCTGAAATCCACCATTATGTCCACCATCACTTCCGTAATTACCACCTATCGTTCTTACCTGCAAACTTTCCGGCAACTATCCATTGCCGATAGCTCTTTAAAAAGGGCGAAACATCTGCTTAGTGTAAACAAGGCGCTCATTGATGCCGGAAGGATGGCCAGGGTGGAAATCGTTCAGACCAAGGCGGATATTGCAAACCGGGAATTTAACCTTCTTTCTTCAGAGAACAATCTGGACCGGGCGCGTCTTTCCCTGATTCAGATCTTGGATATCGAGAAACAGACCATGATCGATGTGGTGGAGGAGGGCAAAGTGAAACCGGTCCACCCATCTCTCAAAGATTGCACCAAAATCGCTCTTAAGAACCGGCCTGACTATTTACAGGCTTTGATCAGTCTCAAAATAGCGAAGATAAACTTGGAAGTAGCGAAGAACAATCGACTGTGGGACCTCAACTTCGATGCCGGTGTCACGCAAAGCGGGGATCATTACAAGCTGAATCGAGCGGAAAAACGATTGGGGGATATTGGGCGACCCGACTGGAACGTGGGACTAAACCTCAGCATTCCATTTGGAGATGTGGCCCGTCATCAATCTTACGTGAGTTCGGAAATTGGTTTGAGGAATCAGAGGATTGCCCTTCACGAGTTGAAGGAGAATGTTGAAATCGAGATAGAGGACAAAGTGAGGGATGTGGAAATGAAACTAAGGCAGTTGGAATTGGCCAGGTTGGCCCGGGATCTTTCCCGCCAAAAATTGGACATAGAAAATGAAAAGTTAAAGAGCGGTCGTACCACCAACTTCCAGATCGTTACCTTTGAGAATGACCTGGTAAGCGCCGAGAACAGCGAATTGGACGCCATGATCAGCTACCAAAACGCGCTTACCAATCTAGACCTGGCCCTGGGTACTACCCTGAAGACGTGGAAGATCCGGGTGAAGGATAAAAAAGAAACGGCTTCTTCCATCCTGAAGAAACTGAAAGCGGAAGAAAAAAAGTAGTTTTTGTGAGAAAGTAGGACGGCAAGGCAATTACTACGCCTCATCCGCTTCTTCGGTGATTGACTTCAGTCTCTTTTCCAGTTCCAGGCGGATGGATTCTTCCGTCTCGGCGTCGATTTTCTTTTTCACTACAATGGGTTCGCCATACACCACTTTCACCCTGGCAAAGGGGTATGGAAGGATAAATCGGTCCCAGCTACTGAGAAAGCCTTCTTTTTTTCAGCCCCGTAAGTCATGGGAAGGAGCGCCGCCCCGCTCATGGCTGCTAATCTCACAATCCCTTTCTGGGCGGTAAATATCGGGCCTCTGGAGCCGTCACCGATGATCCCGATGGAACGGCCTTCTTTCAAAATTCGGATTAACTGGCGAAGCGCCTTTGCCCCTTCCTTGTATCCCGAACCCCTAATGGAAGAGAAGCCGAATAGTCTTGAGACGCTGCTGACGATCTCCCCGTCCTTGCTGGGGCTGACCAGGATGGTGTATCGATTGGCAAAGCGGTAGAAGTATGGGAAGAAGAGCATCCTTCCGTGCCAGAAGACGTAAATAACCGGTTGTTTTTTTTCTTCCAGCTCTTTTTCGTGTTGGCGACCGGCTACCTTCACCCTGAAGGTGAAACACAAGGCATAGATCAACAGAAAAGCAAGGTAGGGAAGTACTTTTTTAAGGAAAAAATCTTTCATGCAAGTCAATTTTTTCGATAAACTGACCAACTGGATACAATCCAGCGTTGCCTGTAAGGTTTTTTGCCGTGAATTTAATTTTGGCCTTTTTCATCTTTTAAGTGACTCCTTATTTATGAGGTTAGTGTGTTTAACTCATTGAATTATAACAAAAATAAGGGTGCACTAGCTAGCGGCAATCAATTTAAATGAAATATTTAAGTTAAACTTTATCATTATCTTGAACTTCGATTCAGACTGGTTGCATTGTCGCATGCGGAAACGGTTCGACATGCTCTTCTGAAAATGAAGCGGAACTGTTCTATAAAATCTCGCAACAAGATTCGTGAATATTCCGCGTTGAGATTCTTGAACGGGTGGTTTTTTCGGACTAGTTTTTTAGTCGGCTCGCAAAGCTACGATGGGATCAAGCTTGGACGCTTGATGGGCGGGGTAAAAACCGAAGAATATCCCCACAGCGGAGGATACCCCAAAACCCAGATAGACGGCAACCGGAGAAACTATGAATTGCCAGTTGGAATATTGGGAAATGAGATAGGAAATACCTATGCCCTGTAAAATTCCGACTATCCCTCCTATAATGGAAAGGATCAGGGACTCCACCAGGAACTGACTCTTGATGTCTCCTCTTTTGGCTCCCAAGGCTCGACGGACTCCTATTTCCTTTCGCCTCTCCGATACGGATACCAGCATTACATTCATCACCCCCACCCCTCCAACAAGTAATGAAATACTGCCGATGGCGCCCAAGAGCAGAGTGAACATCTGCATCTGTTTTTGCATCTGCTTGATAAGCTCCTCTGGGCTGGTGACCTTCACGTCCGGCATTTTTAAATTACGGGCAAAATAGCCCGACACCTGGGCTTGGGCTACTTGATGTATGAGTCCAGGCTTTACCCTGGCTTTGATGGTGTTGATGTCCACGCTGGAATTCATTCTCATCATGGTGGTGATATGCGTAAAGATCGACTCATTGGCGTCGAAATTCTGCGCGCCACCTCCGGGAACCGCTTTAAGGACGCCTACTATGGTAAAAAGCCGATCATCTAACTTAATCTTTTCGCCGATCCCATCTCCTCCGCCCAACTTTGCAATCTCCTCATATACGCTGTCTCCAACAACACAAAAATTACTGTATTGATCCAGGTCGGAGAGGAACCTTCCCTTCAAAACCTTTAGCTTGTTAAGAATGGAAATGGAGTGGGTAACCCCAATAGGAGAAGTACGTTCGAGCCTTTTCCCGGCATAAAGGATGGTCCCGCTTCCCTGAACAAAAGGAGCCACCAGGCTGATCCCCGGACAGTTTTGCGGAATAGCCATGGCGTCTTTGAGTCGAATCTTCGCCCCTTGCCCTTGCGAATACCCTTTCCTAATGGTGAGGATATCCGTGCCCATGGCCTTGAACTGCCTCATGGCTTCCTCCTGGACTATCTTTCCCACGGATACCATGGCAATCACCGATGCGATACCGATGATGATGCCGATGAGGGCGAGGATGGTCCGCTGCTTGGAGGAGTAAAGGCTGATGCAGGCTTCTTTGATGTTGGCTTTTAAGATCATGGGATCGGTCCCAACATTAACCCTCTAATTTTCAGAGCTTGAAAGTTGAGTAAGCTAAAAAAGATTTAACATCGAACATCCAACGTCCAACATCGAAGAAGGAAGTTTTTTAAATTTAAACAAAAACCTACCACCAATCTGAAATCTGAAATCAAAAATCTAAAATAATTTCCTACCTTCTTCGACGTTGGATGTTCAATGTTCGATGTTCGATGTTAAAAAGGGTTTGCTCACTCTAAAATCTAAAAACATCAGTTTTAAGAGATCCTACTCAGTGATCCAATATCACACCATCCTGCATCCGGACATAACGCTTGCACTGTTTGGCGATGGTGGGATCATGCGTAATAATGACGATGGTGATACCCTCGTCCTCATTCAGCTTCTGGAAGAGATTCATGATTTCCTGGCCGACGGAGGTGTCCAGGGCGCCGGTGGGTTCATCCGCAAGAATGAGAGATGGCCTTCCTACCAGGGCTCGCGCAATGGCTACACGCTGTTGTTGTCCGCCGGATAACTCATTGGGTTTGTGATGGGCGCGATCATGCATATCCACCTTTTCCAGGTATTCCAAGGAGCTGCGTTTGATTTTACCGCTGCTTTCACCTCGGTAAACCAGAGGAACTCCCACATTGCCCAGTGCCGTTAGCTTGGCCAAAAGCTCGTATCGTTGAAAAACAAACCCTATTTTTTTGTTTCGGATGGCGGAAAGATGGTTGTCGTTTTCGTAAGCCACTTCAGTCCCATCGATTGCATACGATCCTTCCGTGGGTTTATCCAAAAGCCCCAAAATATTCATGAGCGTTGATTTGCCGCAACCGGATTGCCCCATGATGGCAACGAGTTCACCCTCAGCTACTTCAAGGTTAACGCCTTTCAGAACATTTACATCCACAGGGCCAAGTTTATAGGTTTTTTTAATGCCGGTTAAATTTAGCAAAATAAATTACCTGCTGAGTGTGCGAAAAGATGCTAAGTTTGCGAATGTAGTGCCATTACATCCCCCTTTATCCCCCTTTTCTAAGGGGGAATTTAAACGCCCACCCAAATGGGCAATGGCATTCGTTTAAGCTTTGCGCAATGGATTTTTCATTGGAAAAGGGAATGCAAATTTAAAATTTCCAATCGTTTTTTAGAGATTTAGCAACAATTCCCCTTAACCGAATACCATTGCCCAAATGATGGAAAGCAAAACTAATTTCCCCCTATCAAGGGGGGAGTAAGGGGGGTGTAATAGCGCCTGCACTTCAAATGAGCTTGTTCTCAATTAGTAGCAACCCATGAACTGATACGGTTTCTACTTCATCTGCATCATGGTTGCATGGAAAAAGACATGCTGTAAACAACCTCATCGCCTTCCTTCAATCCGTCTACGATCTCTACGGAATCGATGGTGGTAAATCCGGTCTTCACCTCTACCCTCTCCGAAGCTCCCTCCGGCCCTGGTGTCTTTTTATTAACAAATGCCTTGTCCCCCATCACCTCCACCACATTTACGGGCAATACCAAGGCATTGGGGTTTTCGTAAATAATGATTTCCAGGTTGGCCGACATGCCGATGAAAATTCTTTCCTTTTGTTCCGGTGTTAATTCGTCTACCACGATGTTCATGTCGAAAGAAGGCGCTCCACCACCGTAACCACCTTGTGATTCTCCCGCCTGAGAAGAAATAGTTTGAACTTTTCCCGGCAGGGTGATCCCCGGAAAGGCATCACCGGTGACATACACCTTTTGGCCCACCTGTACCTTGGTGACGTCCACCTCGTCCACCTTGGTCTTGATGGAGAAACCGGATAGGTCTCCTATGGACAGCAGCAATTCTCCCTCTTTCGCCGGGCTTCCCACTCCCAAGACCTTCGGGCCTTTTTCTCCCCCGGAAGCGGAGGGTTGTAAAATTACTCCAGATATGGGCGCGTAAACGGTAGATCGGCGTAGCTGAGTACGAGTCTCATTCAATCTTGCCTGCGCGTTTTTCAGCTCATTTTGGACGATGGTTTTGTTTTTTTCGTCGCCTTTGGAAAGGATGGCCTGTAACTCTTCCTCTGCCGACTGAAAGTCCATCTGCTGGCTGATGTATTGCTGTTTTGAGGAGTTATATTCCGTTTCGGATACAATATCTTTTTTGAAGAGCCGTTCCGTGTCTTCAAAATTCTTTTTGGCTGTTTCTAATGCCAGTTTCGCCTTGGCGATGGACCTGCGGGTTTTGGTGACTTCCGAGCCATCTTTCCAGTTTTCCATTTCTTCAAACTTTTCTTTGGCTTTGATGTACGTAGAATAGGCGTCACGTGATTTAACCTGCATCTCCGATGAATCCACGTTCACCAGGACTTGTTTCTTTTTCACAAGTCCTCCATATTCGAAATTAACCTTTTTTATGTTTCCCGATACAGGGCTTACGAGATTTACCACCTTCAATGGTTTCAACGTTCCCGTCATGGAGATTGAGGAAGAGATGGGTTGGGTCATCACTTGAACGGTCTGGGAGGGACCCTCCTGCATGATGGGAGCGGCAGGGGAACCTGTGATGCTCTCCGGTAGGAAATCGTAACTTCGTCCAAAAATCCCGCCTGCTGCAACAAGGATCAGGACAAAAAGAAAGGCCATCCTGCGGACTACCTTGATTTTTTTCAAAGCCCCAGTCAGTTTTTCATTCGCTTTGTTTGTTTCTAAAAAAGCGTTGCGAAGCTTTTCATTCAACTCTTTTTCCGCTTCCTCTAGCTTCTTGGTCTCTTTGATCTCTTGTGAAAGGCGTTGGATCAATTGGGCCTCTGTAATGGCCACGGCAGCCTGTGAGGCCAGTGAGGAGATGATTTTCTCTATCTCTTTGGAAAATTCAATGAGATCTCCGGTTTGAAGATCCATTGCGTTGATAAGCTGCAATACGCCCAGGACTTCCTTTTTGTGGTTTTTCAGGGGAACCACAAGCATGGATTTGGACCGGTAGTCGCACGCCATGTCATATTTTTTGGTCCCCTCAAAGTTAAACCCTTTGGCTTCATAGACATCGGGAAGGTTGACGGTTTCTCCGGTAAGGGCAACGTAAGATGAGGCGTTAGAGTGGTTGGGCAAGCCTTCTACATAGAGCGGAACAGGCGGTGGAGCCATATCCGGTTCTTCCATCACGATCTGGGTCACCTCAAAATCAAGCACTTTTTCTTCTTTGTTGCAGATATACAATGTGCCGCCGTCCGAGTTGGAAATGGCGATGGCCGCGTTGTATACCAGCTTCAGCATTTTTCCAGTTTCTTGCTCTGAAGAAAGCGACAAGCCGACCTGAATTACATTTTGAAGTATTCTTTTGTCGTTATCGCCGAAACCCGGAGAAAAATCAGCCAATTTGTAACTCCCTCGCAACTATTAAAAAGACACTTAGAATAGAGCCAGGTATTATAGCAAAAAAGAGCATCATGTAAAATCAATAACAAGGACAAGTATTGAAATGAGTCACAATCTCCTGTATTTTTGATTGCACATTTAATACAAATTTGTAAGACTTTACTTTTTCCAAAAGCTTAGAGATATGGTGAATTATTCGAACCCTTGTAGCTTAAAAAAACAATTGACTTTAGGCAGAACGCCCTTTCATTGCCTATGGTATCTGTTCATCTTTGTCATCAGTATTCCCCATGTATGGGCTGGCGAAGTTGCGATCCCTATCGTGATATGCGAAACCCATGATCGTGCCCTCTACTATTGGATGAAAGCAGCCGAGGAAGGGAGCATACCGAAAGCCGGAAACAGAGTGCTCCACTTTGATTCCCATCCCGACCTCGGTGTCCCGGATTTCTCTACACCGGCGGAATGGCCGTCAGACAAAAACTCTCTCATGTCTAACGCTACCATCTCCTCTTACCAGCTTCCTGCGGTTCGGATAGGTCTCGTAGAAAAGATTGTCTGGATCAAGCCTTCTTGGTCCGAACAGTTTGAGGAAGGAGAATACCAGTTTCACTTGGGAGAAAACGAAGAAGGCCGTCTTTGTGTAGACTTTGTTCAGGATTACTATCTCACAGAAGCTAAATGGATGCCCGTGGAATCCATGAAAAACCCAGTTAAAGTAGAATTTCAAGTCATACCTCTTGAAAAAGCACAAAAAACACTTTTACAAAGTGACGGTCCGGTGATCCTGGATATCGACTTGGACCTCTTTTCCACGCGGAATCCAGGAATCGGCTTTCTTCGAAGGGCGGGTCTTACAGAGGCAGACGTGAAGAGCTTACGGGAGATGTATTCTCTGGATAATCTGTGGCTCTCGAAGGATCCACGAAAACGGGTAAAAGATATTGAAACACTCAAAAAAGCAATGACGGATGTAGTTAGTGGAGATTGGTTCTCCGTCTTAAAGGCAGTTCCAGGCCTGGCGTGGCGAGGCGTGGGGCCTTTGGATGGATGGAGAACGCTGGACATCATCGGGCGGTTGGATCCGAATGTTTCCTTCGAGAATTTTGGCGCCAATATGGAACTGGCCATCGGACTCCCGGAGCATGTGGCCACAGAGGAGGAGATCAGGAAAATGGCCCAGGCCATAGGGAGCCTTATTAAATCCGGGGCGATTGAGCCTAACCTGATCACCATAGCCCGCTCCACGCGGGGAGGTTTTACTCCAAAGGAGCAGCTGCCGCAGATCGAGAAATTGCTATTAAAAGAACTGCGGGAGGCGCTGGGTGAGGTTTCCATACGATACGATGAAGGGGCTATGCCGTTAGTAATTGATGCAGAATGAGCATATAAAGCTGAACGAAATTGAAATCTTTTGTCATAAGAGCACTTCCAAAAACTCACTTTTTTAAAGAAACCTACCTGTGGGTATTGTTTATGAAATATTACAAAAAACGTCATTTATTTTCCAAATTGAGATCTATGTCACAGACAGCCACCAAACAGTGTGGTATTATCCAACAAAAAATAATAAAATATCCCCCAAAAATAGGAATTGTAGGTGGGTTCTACAAATATTTTATCGTGGATTTCTATATTTATTTTTCAAAAGAGTGATATATAGTCATTTTGTTTTTTGACTCTGAACCATGTGACCCTACGACATATATTTTTTTAAAACGAGATGAAATATTTAAGGAGAGTGGTATGATAAAAAGAAAAAACGCAATCTACGTATTAATCATGGCACAGGCATTTAGTCTATTTGCTGTGTATAGCACAGGTGAGGCGTCGCCACCTAGACCATCATTTCCAAACGCGCACAAAACATTCATGGTAACAGCCCAATACAATTGCAAAGAATACGCAAAGGTAAATATAAATACAGGTCCGGCGCGGGTAGTCGAAGTTAATACATGGATATATTCATATAGAAATAATGGACAAGTATACGAGACAGAATTTTTCAAGAATAGCCCAAGGAAAAAAAGGGAAAAAGGATGGGTAAAATACGGTGAAAAGGAGAGATGGCATATAAAAGTTATATACAAAACGGAAGCAGGAGACAAACAGGCATATGCACACTCAACAGGCAGGAAACCACAACATTTGAGTTTTGAATGCGTAAACAATAAACCCAAGGTAGTGGTTACATTTTGATAGATTTACCTAAATAGCCCATTAGCGCCCACCTCAGCCAAAAAAGGGGTCAAAAAAGAAAAAGGGGTCAAATCCACCCTTGACTGCATCACAAATTTACGTAGTACTTTAGAACTTCAATCTAAAATAAATATTATTTCCTATGCAGCTAAGAGTGGACTTAACCCCTTTTGTAGCCCGCTCCTCACGGGGCGGATTTACTCCAAAGGAGCAGCTGCCGCAAATCGAGAAATTGCTTTTGGAGCAAATGAGGGAGGCGCTGGGTGAGGTTTCCGTACGATACGATGAGGGGGGCATGCCGATTAGTACACAATAATATTAGGAATAACTTGCTTGCTCAAAAAATATTTTCCTGTACCCGGCTCTCCGATTCATCGCATGATAGCAAGCTCCAGGATATTCAATTCTTAGTGGACGAGCCATGGCTAAATTCTAAAGATTAATCATAATGCAGTCAAAAGTGGACTTGACCTCTTTGCCTTTGACGCCTTCGCGGGAATGACAAATCCAGAGAATGTGTTCTTCTTAAAATCAAATAGTTACAGAGAACTCGCCACTCTCAAGATACTAAAAAAAAGTAATTTTTTTCAAAAGCGTGACCTGCGTCACAGAGTTCGATTCAGAAAGATGTTAGACTATGCAATATTTATTGAAATGAGGCGAACTATTCAGGAAGGGAGGTTATAGAGATAAGATAGGATGCAGCATAGAACAAAGGGTATTTTTTATAGCACCTCATGGGTTCACATAATTATTATTACGTAAGGAGAAGGAGATGGGAAATCACTTACGAAAGTTCATGATTTTTTTAGTATTGTTCATGTGGCATAACAAAATTGGAGTGACGGAGGCCAGTCCGCCGGCGCCTCCCACGCACTCGGTACAATTTGCCGCAGTGCCGAATGGCGTTTACATGTGCAGTGGTAAGAGGTTCCTGAACCCGCAATTTAAGGTGCAATTATCTAATCTCCTAACTGATCCTAAAGTCCCATTTGGTACAAGAACGCATGAGTGTACAACCATAACAACGACTAGTAGTCAAACAATAAGATGTCCGGGTGGAGTCCCACACGAAGCCAAAGGGTTAAACCAGCATTTCTACCATACTTTTTGGATCGGAGTCGAATCATATACGCCTGAGAGGATAGGGCGGCACTGGCAGCGGCCGCACGTGGGTAACTGGGGCAGCGGAGCAATATCAGGCACGCCCACTAAGGTGAGTTTCGATAAAAACTGCAAAATTCATGTGGAAACGCAGTAGGGGAGTTGGGAGGTTAAACATTTAGGCGGCTCTATTTTCTTTAATAAATCCTAAATTGAGCGATTTATTTCAAATGAAAAGGTCTATTTACAGAGCTCCCCTTCACTCATTAGAAAGGCATGCTTCGCTCTTCAGGCTGTCCGAAAACTGTCATTCCGGCCTTGAGCCGGAATCTGTTAGCGCTGGAACCTATTGAAAATCTTAGATTCCCGCCTACGCGGGAATGACATTTTAAGCATTGCGCTTTGTTTTCAAAAGGGGTCAAATCCACTCTTAGCTGCATTAAATCTCCTTGAAATTATGCATTGTTCAGATAAATCTCAGTTTATTCTGCAGTAAAAACAGTGCTGTTATCCACTGTCACCCTTACGCCGCTGCTGCTGACCTGGGCCGATACGGTTCCTCCTTTAATTCTTACAGTGTTTAAATAAAATTCATATGCGGACAAAAAGGGGTCAAATCCACTCTTGACTGCATAGTTTTTTTATTTTTGCATAGTGTCTGGACAATCTTTTGTTTTTCGTCAACTTTTCTCTAAAACGACAACAAAGTGATCCAACAGTTCTGTATGAGGATATTTTATATCTTTCGGCAATTGCTGAAAACGAAAAAAAGGGGTCAAATCCACTCTTGACTGCATAGTTTTTTTATCTTTTCATATTGCCTGGACAATCTTTTGTTATTCTTCAACTTTTCTCTAAAACGACAACAAAGGGATCCAACAGTTCTGTATGAAGATATTTTATATCTTTTGGCAATTGCTGTGTATTCCGGTGACATTGACCACCGATTCCGGTTTTTACTGACCAGCCATTCCGGTTTTTATTGACCACCGATTCCGTCGGAGTTTGACCACCCAACCGGAGCGAAGCGAAGCCCTCCCTCGATTATTAAACAGTCATCCTAAACAACATACCAAATAAACGCAAATCACCCCCTTTCTTTTTTTGTTTTTTTTACTCTCTTAAGATTTATTGTTGAG
>JAJDAS010000412.1 GCA_029261755.1 Nitrospinia bacterium | reverse complement strand
GTTTACGGACACGGATAACGGACTCGGGCACGGGCAGGCTTTACAGGGTTCAAGGTTTTAAGTTTTTTTCGTCCCTCGTCCCAGCGAAGCGTTCGTCCCCTCGTCCTTCAATCTTTTTCGTCCCTCCGCCTTTCCCTTGCTAACTTATTGTTTTTCCTAAAAGTTTTACTAATTTAAAAATGGACCGATTTTGAAGAAGCAGGCTGGAACCTTGACATTAAAAAAACGAATACCTATAGTAAATTCAGCTATTTTAAGTGAGCCGTCAAAATTGGGCTTTTTATTGGACATTATTTTGTATTCATCACTCTCGGCATGGAATACTGGAATGGTGGAAAGAGCAAAACCGGAAGGATGGAAGGGTGGAAAAAACCAAGTTCCCAGTATTCCATTGTTCCAATATTCCATAATTCGATAATTCCAGTATTCCATCCTTCCTAATCCTTATTGTAGGAGAGACTCATGAGAACAATTCTAAATCTATTCGCACAATCACCTTTCAAACCTTTGAGCGAGCATATGATCAAGGTAGCCGAATTGCTGGATATGGTGGAGCCGTTGATCGAAAGTTTCATTCAAAAAGATACGGAAAAAGTCGCGGAGATTTCATCTAAAATAATGAAAGCCGAGCACCAAGCGGATGTCATCAAGCAAAAAATCAGGGATACCCTCCCCAAAAGCCTTTTTCTTCCGGTGGATCGAAAGGATTTTATGCAACTTTTGAGCGCTCAGGACGATTTGGCGGACTCGGTGGAAGATTTGGCCGTGGTTGCCAGATTCAAAGCCATAGATGTACCGGCCTCCCTTGAAAAACTTTTGAAAGAAATTTCCACCAATGTTGTAACAATAGGCCACGAAGCCATAAAAATACTAAAGGAAATCGATTTGATGATGGAAACCTCATTTTCGGGGCCGGAAGCGAAAAAAGTTTCCAAATGGGCTGATAATATCGGAAATTTAGAATGGAAAGCTGACAAACTCCAGTTCAAATACCTCCAAAAGGTATTTGAGAAAGAAGATGAGCTTAGCAAAGGAGCTTTTTATATTCTCATAGAAATTACACGGAAATTAGGAAACATCGCGGACAATTCGGAAAAAATAGGAAAAATCCTCAAACTCTTTCTCGCCAAGTAATCCCGCCATGGACATCTATTTTTGGATTCTCCTCATAGCCTTCCCCCTAGGTCTATACATGGCCTGGAACATTGGTGCCAATGATGTGGCAAACGCCATGGGCACCTCTGTGGGGTCTGGCGCACTTTCATTCAAACAAGCGGTGGTTTGTGCCGGCATCTTCGAATTCCTGGGAGCCGTGCTGGTGGGCGGCCATGTTACGCAAACCATCCGTAAAGGAATCATAAATCCGGAAACCTTCGTAGCCATGCCGGAACACTTGGCAATGGGAATGATGGCTGCCCTTTTGGCCTCGGGTTTATGGCTTCACCTGGCTAGCCATTTCGGACTTCCCGTCTCTACGACCCACTCCATTGTGGGCGGTGTAATCGGATTCGGCTTCATTGTAACAGGACCTGCCTCCGTGGAATGGGGAAAAGTCGGGCAAATAGTGATCAGCTGGGTAGTGTCACCCGTCTCCGGGGGCTTGCTGTCCTTTCTCATGTTCACCTTCATACGAAGTAAAGTCCTTGACTCGGAACACCCCGTCAAAGCTCTCAAGAGGATTACACCGTTCTTAATATTTCTCGTCATTACCATCCTTTGTATTTCTTTTGCCTACAAAGGTTTAAAGAATCTCCATCTGGACCTACCTCTTCCCGAGGCTTTATTAGTCGGCAGCGTTGTAGGCGTGTTGGCAGGTCTGGCTGGGAAATTGCTAATAAAAAAGATAACCGAAACCGGCGACCAGGAATTGGACTTAAGAAGGGTAGAGAAGGTATTTGCAATGTTGCAAATCATGACGGCTTGCTATGTTGCCTTTGCCCATGGAGCCAATGATGTGGCTAATGCCATAGGACCATTGGCGGCCATATACGCCATTGCCCAAAGCGGGTCAGTAATTATGAATGTTTCCGTGCCTATCTGGATGCTTTTCCTTGGGGGTATTGGCATCGTTTTCGGATTGGCAACCTTTGGTTACAAGGTCATCCAAACCGTGGGGCAAAAAATAACGGAAATCACCCCTTCCCGTGGGTTTTCCGCAGAATTTGGAGCAGCCACCACGGTTCTCATCTGCTCTAAAATGGGGCTTCCTATCTCCACTACTCATACCTTGGTGGGCGCGGTAATAGGTGTGGGCTTGGCGCGTGGAATATCCGCTTTGAACTTGGGAATTATTCGTTCCATCATTTCTTCCTGGGTAATTACCATTCCTTTCACCGCGATTTTGTCCATGGTTTGTTATAAAACCACCGCTCTCTTATTAGGTTTCTTGTAAGTGCTCAGGTTCCAAGTTCCGGGTTCACGGTTCACGGTTCCAGGTAAACAAGGATTGGAGCCAAAGTACTTTAAGGTGTGAGAGCTTGTTACGAGCACTATGGGTACTTCAAGGGAAGAGAAGCAAAGAACTAACGACTTTCAACGGGGAACCTTGAACCTGACAACCGGAGTAGTTACTGTTTCTTTCAAATTACCACAAATTCACCGAAAATTGATGAATTGCATTTCCAGATCGGTTTTTTTCTCTTTGACAAAGGAAATGGCCTCTTGCAGGACATCTTTTTTCTTGCCGCTTACCCGAACCTGGTCTTCCTGAATAGACGCCTGGACTTTCAATCCCGAGCTTTTGATCAATTTTACAATTTCCTTGGCGTTATCCTTGGAGATCCCTTGCTGTATGCTAATCTCCTGGCGAGCGGTCCCGCCGGATGCGGAGTCAATGGGGCCGTAGTCAAGGGCCTTCAAGGAAACATTTCTTTTGACCAGCTTGGAGTGGAGAATATCTATTAACGATTTCAGTTTGCCTTGGTCATCCGAAACACAGAGGAGCTTGTTGTCATCTTCTTTGAGATCAACCTGGCTCTTGCTTCCCTTGAAATCGAATCGCTGCCTAACCTCCATCATCACCTGATTAACCGCGTTTTTTACTTCTGCAAGTTCTGTTTTGCAGACGATATCAAATGAACTATCTTTAGCCATAATTATCTTTTCCTTACTTGCAGTTGATGAGCCCGTTGAAAAAATCCTTAAGTCCCACAGGCGTGGAAATGGTCCTCTCCAGATTCTTCGCCTTCACCACCAGATTTTTGGGCTTGAAAAATGCGTTGGCAACTATGTAAATGCCGGCGAGGAAAACCAGAGGAGTAAATAAGTATGCCATCAAAGGCGTCCCAGTTAGTTTGTCCTGCCTCATTAATATCATGGGAACCACGAAGAGGGTGGTGAATATGGCCGCAATGCCATATAAACCCCATGGGACATCCTCTTTTTCCTCCACGGACTCCAGGTCTGAATGCTTAACATCCAACAGCTTTTTTTTAGGACCAAACCCGATGTCGTGAAAAAGCAATACTCTTTGGGAAGTGTGATAGGCGTCCCAGGCTTTCACACTTACCTGATTAACAATGGTTTCATTTTCTAACAAACTAAACTGCAACGCTGGATCGGATATCGTAGGCATAATAATAAAAGGGGAAAATGGTTAAAGAGATTATTTCTTTCTTTTGCGTTTTGATAAATAGTCGATTGGAAGGAAAATCAAAAACAAATGCCCGAAGTTGTAGCTGAAGCAGAACTGTTTTTTAGAGAATCTCCCGAAAGGTTAGTTCATTAGGCCCGATTTTGATTTGATCTCCATCGGAAAGTGCCTTCACTTCTTTAGCGGTAACACCGTTGACCTTGGTTTTGGAAAACCCGCCACAATGTCGAATAACGAACCGGTCCTTCCTTTTTTCGATGATGGCCGAAATCTCTGCGCAAAGGAAACCGTGAATATGGACATCAGCATCCGTTTTTTTGCCGATGATGCTCTTGCTCTTTTCCAAAAATATCTCCGTGGGGCGGCCGGTAGATACGGATTGCATGATGATTTTTGCTCGTTTTGATGGTTCCGCTTTTTTTTGCGCTTTCTGTTTCAGAGGTTCCGTTTTGGGGGCTTGGGGAGGAGCCTTTACCTCCAGCAAATCCTTGTATTGCCTGGTGTCCAGGCACATGGTCATTCCCGACAACTCGTGTTCTTCCTGGTTCTGGACACCCACAAGGGTTCCACCAGGACTAAAGTCGAATTCCAAAATATGTTTGCCGATGAGGACATTATCCCCTTCCTGGAGTTCATGTTCCTGTACCTTTTTATCATTTACAAAGACGCCGTTTTTGCTGCCCAAATCCTTTAAAATATAGTGATTGTCGATCACCTCAATGGCGGCATGCTTTCCCGACACGGCCGGATTTTCCATAACAATGTCGTTTCCGGCTATCCTGCCGATATTGATACTGGTTTTGAATTGGTAGCTCTTCAAAACCCTATCTTTGAATTTTAATGTAACTCTGGCCATATCGAAAATGGGGTTTACTTTTTACAAAATCTTGTTTTCCCGGCCTTTAGTTTAATGGTTCCGCCGCCAATATTTTACAAGAACACCCGCCATTATCCCATAAAACCTATCCGAAATTCCAATCCCACTTCAATTAATACACCTTGGAGTTTCACAGTTATTTGGCGCATGGTTATGTTTTTGGAGCTTTAACCTTTAACGCAGAGGCGCAGAGAACAACGAATTTGGTTTCTTTATCTAATTCATCCAACTCTTCCGGTGTAAAAAAAGGTTCAACAGTATGATCTAAATTTTTACTTACGTCATTGAAGCGTTTTCTTGAAATTCTAGTTTTTAGCGTTTAAAATTGAATGCGAGCTAAACACACGGAGTTACGCCGGTCGCTTCTGTTCCTTACTCAAATCCTTCCAAACTCAATCCAAATTTTGAGACCGGCTTATAAAGAGCGGCACTGTTATGAGTCTTATGCCTCTTCGGCCCCGCCCCAAGGTCTAAGTTTGCCCGGCTCCCTCCGTAATTCATTGAAGTTCACTAGGTCTGCATTACCCATGAATCAAAGAGAAGCAAACGTACCTTTTCATTTCAAGCGCTTCCTCACGGTTCTTGCCGTCTTAACCGCCCTACCCTTTCTGGCTTACTTCAACACCCTCCACCACTCCTTCCACTATGATGACCCCGCCATCAAGAAGTATGTGAACCTGAAAGAATACGATGGACTGGGCAAAGCCCTGGGCGATATTCCAAACAGGGTGGTCTTGAAACATGTCTTTGCACTCAACCACTATTTCGCCAAGGATGTGGTTTTCGGATACCACCTCTTCAACACCATTATCCATATATGCACATCCATCGGTGTCTTTTCGTGCGCCTTTATTCTTTTAAAAAACAGCTCGAATTCCGTTGAGCGGAGAAGAAGGTTTGCACTGGCTTTCATGGGAGGCGTTTTTTTCGCATTGAACCCTTTGGCAACGCAAGCCGTCACCTATATCATCAGCAGATCTTCCTCTCTGGCAACCCTCTTTTATCTTCTCTCTTTTCTCTTCTTCTTTCTCGGCAGGCAAACCTCTTTGCCGCGTGCCGCCATCTATTATCTCGCATCTCTTTTCTTCTTCTATGTTGGACTCGGTACCAAGGAGATCGCCATTACTGCGCCGGCCATTGCCCTTCTATCCATCTATTTTTTTTCAACCAGCTCTTTATTCGATCTCCTCAAAAAAAATTGGGTTATCTTCCTGGCTTTAGCCGGTTTAGCCTGCGGCTATATTTTCCACAGAGGCGGTATAACTATTCCGGACGCAGCAGGATTCATCTCCATGCATCCAGGTGAAGAGGGAAACCAGAGCATTCAGTATCTCATTACCCAACTCAACGTCATCCCCTATTATTATTTAAAACTTCTCTTTTTTCCTTTCAATCTCAACCTGGACCCTGACTTTCCACATGATATTCCACTGTTTTCCATGGGAACCTTCTCAGGCATAATCATCATACTTGCTTTGCTTTTCACGGCGCTTCGTTTTAGAAAACATTCTGTTCTTTCCATGATGATATGCTGGTTTTTCCTGACCCTGGTACCCACATCCAGTTTTATAGCGTTGTCCGATCCCGCCATAGAACATCGTCTTTATTTACCTTCCATCGGTTTCTTCATTGTGCTCGCCTTGTTGATAGGCCGCCTGAACCTGAAAGGAAAGCAGCCGTTGCTCATTGTTTTGCTGCCCCTGCTCTTTTTCTCCACTACTTTGGAGAGAAACCGTATCTGGATGGACGACTTCACCCTATGGAGTGACGTAGCGCGTAAGTCGCCGTATAAATCAAAAGCCCATAACAATTTAGGCGGGGCGTTTTTCCAGGACAAGAGGGATTTAAAAGGGGCGGAAAAGGAATACCAAAAGGCCATCAGTCTCAACCCAAGGAGTCTGGACGCGCAAAAAAATCTCGGCTCCACCTATTACGAAATGAAAATGTACGATAAAGCCATCAAAAAATTCGAACATGCTTATTTTCTTAGCCCCAAAAGCCACCCCTTTGTTTGTGGTTTTCTGGGCGATTCTTATTTATTAACAGGGGACATGCAAAAAGCTGAAAAATATTTCAAGGAAGCCATTGG
>JAJDAS010000411.1 GCA_029261755.1 Nitrospinia bacterium | reverse complement strand
CTTGATAAAACAGGCTATTAAGTCAGGAAGAAGGGAGGGGCAAGGGGCAAAAAAAATAGGAAGTTATATGAGGCAAGGAAGCCTGCAAGGAAAATTTAGGGGGGAAATATGATGATTTCCCATTTCGTAAAAGTCGGTGATAATGAAGAGCCTGACAGACAAACAACCCAGGATTTATGAATTCATTGCCGCATGGCAGATGGACAACGGATATCCGCCTACACAGGCGGAAATTCGTTCATCACCTTTACGACACTTATGGAGTTGAAGCGGATTTGAAATATTTGCGGGATATCGACAAACGTGAGGTGGATTTTGTAGTTGTCATCGAGAACAAGCCAGCTATACTTGTGGAGGTCAAATTGAGGAAGCAAAAGGTGTCCACTTCTTTGAAGTATTTCAGGCAAAAGCTGGATATCACCCATGCGTTCCAGGTGATTCTCGAAGACGGCGTTGATTTTTTGTCTCGGAAGGAAGACGTTCGGGTACTAAGCGCGGACAAATTTTTAAGCAGGTTGGTTTAAGCGCGGGTCGAATGGCAGATGACGTAAAGCGCAAAGAGCGCAGACAAAAAACCTTTTTTTGACAGGATAAACAGGGTTACGAATTTTACGGATTAATCATTAATTCGCCCTTCATCCCTCGCCCTTCATCCTTCATCCTTCGCGCCCTTCATCCTTCATCCTTCGCGCCCTTCGTCCCTCACTTTCGCATCCCCTTACGGCAACACACTAAGGAAGTGTTCTGCAGAGATCACCAGTTCGTGGGGAGAATCCATCCTGAACAAAGACGGTTTCTTAAGGACCTGGATCAAAGGCACATCGAACCTTTCCCGGAAATTTCGTGACGGCTTTGATATAACGTCTTTACTTAGCTTTGCCTCCACCAAGAGAGCAGGTTTGCTGTTTAGCGTTATTAAAAAATCTACCTCCTTCCCGTCAAAACTCCGAACATACCACAACTCCGCAATGCCATAAGCAAGGTCTGTCCAAATAGTGCACGCCCGAAGCAGATTGGAGGCAATCATATTTTCAAAAATTTGGGCCTCACCCCCCGCATAAATCCAATTGGTGAAATAGCATTTCTTTTCTTTTTTCAACGCGCGGTTCATGTTTTTGTTCCACGGACGGATGGAAAATAATAGCCACAGTTTTTCAAGCTGAAGCAAATGATTCTTTACCGTGGGATAGGTGGATTCCACGTCCCGTGAAAGCGAAGCAACGGAAAGCGGACTTCCGATTCGGTCCGGCAACAGGGTAATAATTTTTTCAACGGTGTCGATCTCCTTAATATTGGTCAATTCCCGCATATCTTCCGTGAGGAGCAACGATAGATATTCTCTCTTCCATTTCAAAAGAAATCTTTCCGATCCCTTCACCAGTGGTTCCGGTAGTCCGCCGAATTTGAATAGATGGTCAAAGGGATTCCCGGAAGCCTTCTTTGATTTTATCCTGTGGAGAAAGCTCTCCCATGGTTTTTCCCAATCCTCTTTGCTGCATAACCAGAGGGTTTCAATGGGGAAATTTTCCAGCTCCGATAACGAAATTGGCATCATGTGGAAATGCGTATATCTTCCCACAAGGGAGTCCCCCGATTTCCTGAACAATTCCAGGCGCGCACTCCCCGTAACAAGGATTTTGCATGTGGAATCCACCGTATCATAAATGCCCTTCAGGATATCTTTCCATTTGGAACGTTTATGAATTTCGTCGAATATGACCAGGTAAGGTTCGCCTCCCTTCTTGTCTTTAAGAAAAAAGTAGGTATCCTTTGCATAACTTTTGCGGATTTCGGGGCTGTCCCAATTGGAATATCCTCCTTTTGTTCCTGCGTTTAGAAGGCTTTTCGCAAAGGTGGTCTTTCCCACTTGCCGAGGACCGGAAAGAAAAACCATTTTGTCCCCAATAAGCTCCCGATCCCAAATATAGCTTTGAATTTGTCGTGAAGTCAGTTCCATAGCATGAGATTATAATGCAAATATTATCGCGTGTCAAATAAATATACCTTTAATATTATCGCGATAATATTAAAGGTATATTTATTATTTTTGATAAAAATAGATTGACGAAAGTTCATGTCTTGTTTTTTTAAACACTGTTCATTATAATAGTGTTTATTTAAACAGTATTAAATAGGATGTACCAGGCTACTTTGAAAGAACTAACAGAAAAACAATCTAAAATTTACGAATTCATTGTCGCATGTCAGGTGGAGAACAGTTACCCGCCTACACAGGCGGAAATAAGGGACCACTTTGGCTATGGAAGCAATACCGCAGTACACAACCACCTTGTACTGATCGAAAAAAAAGGCTATATTCGTCTGAATTGTGGGAAGGCCCGTGGAATTCAGTTGGTGGCAGCGCAGGACTCCCGTAGGCAAGAAAACTCTATCCCCTTGCTCGGCAGGATTGCAGCGGGAGTACCGACATGGGCGGAACAGAACATTGAAGACCATCTAAGCATCCCCCCCGCTTTATTTGGCGGAGGCGAGCTTTTTGCTCTCCATGTGTCTGGCGACAGTATGATAGGGGCAGGAATTAACAACGATGATATTGCTATCATAAAAAAACGGGATTGGGTGGAAAACGGAGAAATAGCGGCTGTTCTTATTGATCAGGAGGCTACCTTGAAGCGAATATATAGGTCATCTGAATTGCTTGTACTCAAGGCCGAAAATCCCGACTTTAAAGACCTCAAGTATTCCAAGGGAGAAAACAGCCTCATTCGCATCCTTGGCCGATACCAGGGAATTATTCGCACAGAAAAGAACCGGTGGCGCTTATGAATATTGTAAAGACAGCAAAAGACTTTGGATGCCACGATGTGGTGTTGCTCAACGATAAACCCACCCCCAGGCATTTGGACTACCTTGACCTGCAGAAGGTACCCGGGCGCGGGAACCTGAAAGTCGATGCTGTGGCGGAATTCCAGACCAACCCCCTTCTTTATATTGTATCGGATGAACAGAAGCGGGACTTTGGGCACAAAGAAATAGTGGATTTGCAATGGCATCTCGCTAACCGGGGAGAGAGGGCTTACCTTGGCATTTTGAGTCCGGGCGAACTCAATGTGTACCCCATAAACCTGGACCGCTCCATTCTGGCCGGAGTCCAAGAAACAACGATCAAAAAAGAATCCCCGGAAGCTCCACTGTTCTTCCAGAGCATCGTTAGTGGAATTTTCACCATGGAAGGCCAGCCCGAAGCTCCCGATTATGTCTTCAAGGAAATTCATGACCTGCTGACCCGCTCCTCAAAGGCCCTCATAAAAACATACGGCCTTAACCCTCTGGATGTCCTTTCATTCCTCGGCCGGGCATTGTTTTTCCGTTTCCTGTGGGACCGAAAAATCGTCCGACAGGGTGAACTTCACTCCGTGTGTCCGCTAGCAGAATCACCGGGTGACTGCTTCCGAAACGTTAAAAACTCCGTGGCAACCTGCCAGTGGCTGGACGAAACTTACAACGGAGACCTCCTTCCTCTGTCTGGCGCTTATTCGACAGTATTTAACCAGGCAAATGAACAAACGAAGGGCAAACTATTTGATCATCTGCAAGCCATACTGGAGGGATGGGAGCATGTGGGAAATGAAGATTTTCAACGCAAAATAGACTGGGGAGATCTGGACTTTGCCCACATCCCTATCGGCGTGCTCAGCCAGGTTTACGAGAATTTCAGCAGGGTATGGGACCCCCAACAGACGCAAGGAACAAGCGTTTACTATACACCTAAGAATATAGCGCGCATCCTTGTGGACGATGCCTTTGAAGGGGTAACGGACAAAGTAAACGCCCAAATTCTGGACCCTAGTTGTGGGGCGGGAATTTTCCTAGTCCTGGCTTTTAGGAAACTTGTGGCAGCCCGATGGGAAAACGATGGGAAGAGACCTGCCACCAAGACAATTCAGTCCATTCTCTACAATCAACTCTGTGGGTTTGACGTCAGTGAGCCCGCCCTCCGCCTGGCGGCATTGTCACTTTACATCACCGCCATTGAACTAAACGGAACGCCCCGCCCTCCCAAAAGTTTGAAGTTCCCGGAACCCCTCCAGGGCAAGGCGCTGTATAATCACAGACGGCCCGAAGAGCAGGAGGCAAAAATTTTTGTGTTGGGTAGTTTGCGTTCCGATCTTTCAAAAGATTTCCATGGCCGTTTTGATATGGTCATTGGCAATCCCCCATGGAGTCGCTTGAGAGGAAAAACAGAGGAAGAAAAGGAAGAGATTAAATTACCTAACGCCGAATTTACTAACTTGACGCGCCGGATTTTTACGGATCGTGGACTGAAAGGTATTACCGGAAAGTACATTAATCCTGACAACAATCCGGACCTGCCTTTTTTGTGGAGAGCCACTCAATGGGCGAAACCGGGAGGCATTATTGCCATGGCATTGCCCGGAAGGATATTTCTCAAACAATCTTCAGCTGGCCTTCGCGCCTTCAGCGCCATACTACATGGGCTTGAAATCACAGGGATATTGAATGGATCGAACCTATCGGATAGCAAAGAAGTATGGCCGGGTATGAGTCAGCCTTTCATGCTCTTTTTTGCAAAAAATCGTTTGCCTACCAGGAACCACCATTTTCACTTTGTTACGCCTCATTTTGAAAAAAATCTGAATGACAAAGGGTGTTTTCGCATTGACTACCAATCCGCTCAACCGATAGCAGCCAGTGAGGCCGGTCAAGATTCCCACTTCTTGAAAACTTTGGCAGTTGGAACTTCTCTTGATGTGGAGGTGGTCCGCAAGCTTGGTGGCTTGGGATGGGAGAGTGTTAAATCGTATTGGGATAGCGAGGAGTTGTACTCTGGATTGGGATATAATCTTTCGCCAAAACAGGGTCAGAGTGATGCATCATTCATGGGAGATTTGCCCAATTTCTTACGCCCTGAAGATAGGGCCTTTACTGTTGACGTATCAATGCTGCCTAAGTTCAAAAATTCCACGTCACAAACCGATCCCGAAAATCCAACGGCGCATATGCCAAGGTGCGTTGAATTGTATACACCACCACTCATTATTGTGCCGAAATCGCCTGGCAATTTTCCATCTTCACCCAAATCATGGATAGTTAGAGAACCAATAGCTTTCGACTCACGTTACTATGGTTTTTCCGCTCACTGCTGCAAAGAGGGTGATTTGGTAATAGCAATTCTCCATCTACTTACACACACCAATTTGTTAAAGTATAATGTGTTAATAACTAGCTCGCAAATTGGCGCTGAACGAAGAGTTTTTCATAAAGAAGACATTGAAAATTTTCCTTTCCCGAAAATCGATGCGTTTACCAATCAACAACGACAACGTGCAATAGAGTTGTCCGGTCAGCTTGAGACGGCACCTCGCAAACCTTGGGATGCTATCAACGAATTCATTTTCGATCTCTACTGCCTGGATGAGTATGACCGTCAGGTTGTTAAGGACACTCTTGAAGTGGGCGCTCCTTTCAGGGAATCTCGAAATCGTGCCAATGCCTGGGCTGTGAGGGCTGAACGCAATGCTTATTATGCCGAGCTACAGCGATTTCTTGAGCCTTCCTTTGATGTTACCAATGAGACCGTATCCATCCAAGAGATTGAAATTGGAGGGCAGGATACTCATTCACCCTGGCATTTTTTTTCTATTTCTTCGTCAGGTACTTCCGCAAGTCTGACGCAAACGGCGCAAAAAGAACTGATTACCCAAATAACTAAGGAAGCCAACAAAACAGGCTGCAGCCGGGCCATTGTTCATGACAAAGGGCATCTACTCGTAGGGATCATCGGACAATACCGTTACTGGACTTTAAGCCGAGCCCGTTTGTGTGCCCTGGACATCCTGCGAAATCATCTTGACGCGTTTCCCATGGGGAGAAGCTGATGGCAGTAGGCTTTTTTACCCACAGTATAGAGTTTACCCTGCCTCACCCACCAATCAACCCGCGCACCGTCATTCTTCTTTGCAAAGTCATCGAAAGGGGATGGCAATTGCTTAAAGAAAAACCGCCTTCCGGGTTTCTTCTACAATCCGCAGGTGAAGATACCATTACCCAGGTTCTGGTTGAGATTATGGAAAACCGTTTACGAAAAAACGGTGAAGTTGGTGGGTTCAACAGTGCCTTGTTTGGAAAGGTGAGTAGGGAACCAAAAATTACCAACGTCGATAAAAAACACCCCGATAAGATGCCTGATATATTCTTTGACCTGAAGCGGGATCACCTGCCAATTCTCAGCGACCAGGACGGCCTTTTTGTGGAATGTAAACCCGTTGACCATAAACACCCGATGTTGTCCTGCTACTGTAAAAAGGGATTGGTGAGGTTCGTTGAAGGGGACTATGCCTGGGCCATGCAGGATGCAATGATGGTGGGTTATGTAAAGAAGGGCTATTCATTCGGTAAGTTAGCATCCGTCCTTAATGATGCCTCAAATAGCTCCTTCTTGAAGACGATTAGCCATACCAAGATCAATGAATATGAGACCTACCATTCTACTCACAAAAGAGAATTCAAATGGCCGGAAAATCGTGGCCAAGCTTGTCCGATAACGGTATCACACCTTTGGTTGTCGGTGTAATCCCGGATGTTTTGGCACCGCGTTTAGCTCTCTGCTCCCTGCGCTCAGCTCTCCGCTTCTTCTTTTTCCTCTACTGTTTCTTTTGCTTTAGTTACTTCATCCGCTACCAGGCCTAGATTATCCGCCAGGATATTCAATAAAGCAATACTGTAACACAAGCGCGGAGAACGCAGATAAAAGGAGAATAATAGGTTATGAGCTTCACTAAGTCTTCCTTGGCATTAGTCATTTGTTACCTGCCACAAAAATATTATTTACCTCTCCCCTTTACTTTTCTCTTTGAAAGCTTGAGATGGCGATCCGGGACCTCGAAACCATAAATTAAATACCTTATTTTTCCACTTCAAGTCCAAAAATCTTGCCATTTTTTTTTGACTTGAGGTTCAAAATCGGTCCATCTGAATTAGCGTCTTGATAGGGATATCAGGTAATTCTCGAAGACGGCGTTGTTTTTTTGTCCCGCAAGGATGTTGCTCCTTCATACCGCATGAAATTACCATTATTCCCCAACACCTTCCCTCACGAATTTCGTATCAAAATCGACAAAACCTCTTGTAAGCTCCGCTATCTCTCGATAAAAAGGAGCTTCTGATTCGGCAATGACCTTGTGGCAAAATGTGGCCGTCCATTGAGCGAGATGCTTTTCCAAGAACTGTTTTTCCATACCGAGGCAATAATTCACGCCTTCGGCATCACCTTCATCATGAGCTTGAGCTTCTCTTTCCGCCGCGCTTTGCATGAATTCCAGCTCGACGCTGATGTGGTCGGGGATAAGTGGTGAATCATCGTTGAGCTTTAAGCCTGAAGCTTCGTAAAACTTTTTTACCTCGGCGGTGCTTGCGCCCCAGAGAACGCCTGATTTCCCATCTTCCCTCTCATGGTGGACTGACTCATGAGGGGAAATGTGATGGCCGGGGCCGAGAAATAAACGAGCGAATTCCACTGCCAGTTCTTCGGTAAGAGATTCCGGTGAACTGTTGAGAGATGCGATGTGGGAATTGACGCCAAGTTCCACAAAAAGGTCCCGCAATGGACCGCTCCCTACGGAAGAGATAAGTTCATCGTCAGGCTCTTCCCTGTAAACCCTGGCGAGAAAGCCGTAAACATTACTCCGGGAACGGGCGAAAGCCGCGCTTGAATTGTCTTTTCCCATCCTATGCTTTGCTCACGTTAACGACGGTATCCATCCAACGCTGCTGGCCACTGATAGGATCCGGACTGTTAGGAATGATCCAGTTTGGATGGACTCCCTTATCCTTCCACCACTTCAGGGCGTAATCAGGGTCTTCAGTCCCGAATGGGGCCTTTTTCCCGGAGGCGTACCTGCCGTATTCCCAATGGCCGCAGTGGTGGGAAATCGCGATTGCGCCGGTAACCACCTGCTGAGTAACCTTTGCCTTGGTGGTAATTTCACCTGTTCCCGATTTTACCTTGATCATGTCGCCGTCCTTGATGCCCATGGTGGCGGCAGTCTCAGGATTGATCCTCGCCGGGTTGTCATGGTAGATTTCCGTCAGCCACTTGCAGTTCTGACTTCTGGAATGGATCTGTACCGGTATTTTGTAGGTTGTGAGGATTAGTTCTCCCGATTTCATATCAGCAAACTCCGGCACGGGGATAAACACGGGGAGGGGTTTAAGCCCCTTATCTTTCATGATCTCCGAATAGAGTTCCAGGTAGCCGGACTTGTTCAGCTTATCGGGGTTCCATCCTTTAAAGACCTTGCCACCTATTTTCTGGCCAACGTATCCTGTGTAGGCATTTTTGGTGTGGGCGTATCCCTTTTCCGGCCCTTTGGCTTTGGCTTTTTTCCAGTTCCAGTAAACGCCTGTTGCCTCATCGAATACTACACCCTCTTTTTGCAGATCTTTTTCCTTTACCTCTTTTTTGTACCCGTGAAACTTCGGCTTTGCCTTTGGAACACTGTAGACGCCGTGTTTTACCATGAAGTCGAAACCTCCCGCTTTCTTAATCTCCGGGGTCATTTCGCAAGACTTTCTCAGAAATTCCTCCTTGGATTTGAAACCGAGAGGGAATCCCATTCTTTCCGCCAGTTCGATGACAACGTCGCAGAAGTCCCTAGTTTCTCCCAGTGGTTTTACCAGGGGTTGCCGTATTTGCCATTCAGCGACTTGTGTTGCGGAGGGGCCGTCTTCGAAGTCCCATTTTTCAAGATAGGTGACGTCCGGCAGAATGATGTCGGCAAGCGCCGCACCTTCGTCATAAAAAGGGCTTACGCAGACGGTGAAAGGAATAAGCTTTTCGTCTTTGAGGGTCTCAATATTGCCTTTGCAATCGCCATTCGCGTAAACGGGAGCGTAACAGTACCACATGTAAACCTCCGGTCTTCCCAAACTCCCGTCCTTGATCACAGGAAATACCTGGTGGTTGGAGTGGTGGGTGGGTAGTTTGATTGCACCCTTGAGGCCGTCCAATATATTAAGTTTTTTTGCTTTTGGTTTGTTTTTCGGACCTTTGGGGTATTTCCACTTTGGAAAGACCGCACGACATCTCCCACCGGGATTGTCCATATTACCGGTAATGGCGGCGAGCATCTGGACAGCACGTTCCGTATCAGCTCCATGGTAATGAGCCACCGCCCCCCGATAACTGAGAACAACCGCAGGTTTTGCCGTGGCGAATTCTTTAGCAATAGTGATAATCTTCGATGCCGGAACACCGCTGATCTTTTCCGCCCATGCGGGAGTATATTGAGCAAGGTGGCTCTTTAGCGCCTTTACCTTGTTTTCTGTTGTATCGTCCCGTTTATCCGTTGCTTTTATAAAGGGGAAGAAATCTTTGTCGTAAAGATTGTCCTGCATAATTACGTTGCACATGGCAAGAACGACGGCACCGTCGGTTCCGGGTTTTATGGGAACCCATTCGTCGGAGCCTGCCGCAGTATTGGAAAGACGAACGTCGAAGGTTACCGCTTTAACGCCTCGCTCGACCCGTGCCGCGACAAAGCGCTGGGAGGTTCCGATATGGTTGGTATGAGATTCCAGAATGCCGCTCCCGAAATTTAAAATGTATTTGGTATTTTCGAAGTCCCAGTTGTCGTAATGCTTGCCCCAGGTCAGTTCCTGGCCGGTCCACTTGCCTCCTTCGCAGATCGATGTATGGTTGCCGATGGTCTTTGTTCCGTAAGTGGCGAGGAAGACGCTTTTAATGATCTTGCTGTTGCTGGACTTCATCCTGCCGTAATGAAACATGAATTTTTCCGGAGTTCCTTCGTCTCGCAGCTTTTTTAGATGGCCCGCTACTTCCGAGAGGGCCTCATCCCAACTGATTCTTTTCCATTTTCCTTCTCCCCGTTTCCCGGTTCTTTTCATGGGGAATAGTATCCTGTCCGGGTCGTAGACCTGATTGACACCCGCCTGGCCTTTTGCACAGATTTTTCCTTTCGTTCGTATTGATTCAGGATTTCCCTCGATTTTCACCAATCTTCCGTCCTCAACGAAACCGATCATCGGATCGCGGGTAACGCACGACCAGCAAGTGGTGGCTATTGCCTTTCGTTCCGTTCCCGTATCAGGGGAAAAGTCTTTTCCTCCTTTTGCCAGTTTTACCGTTCCTGCAAAGGCGGATTTTTCCCTCATTCCACCCGATGCCAATACGGCGCCGCTGGCGAGGGCTAATCTTATAATGTTTCTGCGGTTTAAATTCAGCATCGCTCCCTCCAGGTTTTTGAAGTGATTTGATTTTCCATCATTTGATCTCCGCTTTGAACTCGTCGGTTTTGTTTTCTTTTGTGAGTTTATAGTTACCGAGAGCGTTTTTTTCGTCAATATAGTAAATCTGTGGTCTTGTTCCTGCCTCCGGCAATATTGTCGTTTCATTACTTCTTTCCATTAACTTGAACTCCTTCGCGAGTTTTGAAACCTCGCTGTTCGGGTCATTTATATCACCGAAGACCCTTGAACTGGTAGGGCAGGTATTAACGCAGGAGGGTTCCACACCCTTGTCCACCCTGTGCTGGCAGAAACTGCATTTGGTAATGCCGTTTTTTGAGGGATCTTTTCCCGCTTTGAGTTTTTTATTGAATGCCCTTGCTCCGTAAGGGCAGGCGTCGATACATTTGCCACAGCCGATACAGAGGGAGTTGTCGAGGAGAATCATGCCGTCAGGTCTTTTGTAAGTGGCGCCGCCACGATAACGAATCTTTTTTCCTGCGGGTGTAATGTATTCTTTCCTGCCTGCGGGATATTCGGGGCAGATCTTTACACAGGGGGGCACACCTTCTTTCTCGTTCCCTTCGCAATGGTTACAGAGGCGTGGTAGGAAATCCTTTTTTACATCCGGGTATTTTCCACTTTCCACTTCCCTCACCACCGTGTTCCATGCGCCAAGGGGAGTGTCGTATTCGGCTTTACAGGCTACGACACAGGCCCGAACCCCGGTACAGCGCCTTATATCGATTACCATTACCCACCGAGGGGCTTTTTTTCGTCCAGCTGCCTCGGCTGTCCCCAATACACCACTGGCTGCCGCTCCTGCAGCCAGCGTTCCAACTACCTTGATGGCACCACGTCTTGAAATCCCCTTTTCCTTTTCCATAGCATCCACCTCTTGAAAAAAAATTTAAATGCGTTTTTTTACTACTGCTCTTCCTCCTCAAGAGCTTCGAGTATGTCCTCGAAGGAATTTAACGCCTCATCGATCAACATGATCGAATATTTTTTATTATGAATTCCCGTGCCATATGCCACGAGTTCCAGATAACTTTCTCCTCGTGTGAACTTGTCCTCCAGTTCTTTTATTTCCTCCTTTGTTCTGGTGCTTTTTGCCTTTTTGAGAGCCTCGCCCGCTTTATTCCTGGTTTCTTTCGCGAACTCAAGTTCCTCGTTGATCGTCGCTTGCCAATCATGCAGCATGTCTTTATGTTTTGCCGTGTGGCAGTTAACGCAAGCTTCCCCCGAACCTCTGAAGACAGTCTCACCCTTTGCATCCGTGCTTTTATCGATATGGCAACCGAGACAATTAGTTCTTGCAGGATTCATCAGGCCCGGTGTTTTGGCGATGCCATCTAACTCCCTTCCGACGAGCAGGGCCTTCTGGTATTGGTGGTGATCCGGGTGGCATTTTTGACAATTGGCTCTCACCGTTTCAAGGAAATCCTTTGCCTCTTTGTGGGTGATTGGTTGATGACAGTTGGAACATTTCGCATTATCTTCTGCGACATGTTTTTCGTGCATTATTTTTTTGTCCCCGGCCTTTTCAAGCTCTTCGCTTTCCTCGTGACAATTTTTGCAATTTTCCTTTTTAATTTCTCCATTTCCCTGGATAAGGTCTATATGACAGCTTGTGCAGGGAACCCCGGCAGTTTCAAGAGCTTTGTGGGTTATGGGTTCCGTGTCCGTTCCGGTGGTTGCGAGATGTTTTTGCAGGGGTTTGTCGGAAAGTTTGTGGCACATGGAGCATTGGCCGCGTCCCTTATTGAATTCCTCGTTTTTGAAATGGCAGAGATTGCATGTCTCCTTCGATACTTCGAAATGGTTTTCCTTGTTT